>NZ_CDRRQU010000022.1:0-38548 GCF_977044495.1 Cetobacterium sp.
ACGATATGATCTAGCACTAGAGCCTAAGGATAAAAATAGATTTGGATATATATTTGAGTTTAAGGTAGCTAAAAGTACTGAAGAAAAAGATATGAATGAAGCGGGAATTGAGGCGCTGAGTCAGATAGATAGAAAAATGTATGAGCGTGGAATGAAAGAAAGAGGGATATCTAAAATAGTGAAATTAGGTTTGGTATTCAGCGGGAAAAAACTAAAGTTTTATGAGAGGGTTGAGGAGTAAATATATCAATATTTTTTTGAAAAGTTTGTATAAAACGAAAAGAGTGAAACAGTCTAGTTCACTCTTTTTTTTAATTTTTCTAACTAATATTTATATCTTTCAATTGAGTTATGAAATTGCGGTAAATAATCCCAGTTCTCCCTAATAATCTCATCTAAGATAGTTTTAGCAACAGCTCCACTTGTAACTAGTGGATTTACAGTTAAAGCTTGTAGTGCTTTTCCATAATTTCCAGTAACAGCAGCTTCAATTGTAAGTTGTTCAAAGTTTTTCATAAGTTGTAAAATACCTCTAGCTTCAAGAGGCATAGGTTTTTGAGGATATGGTTTAACACCATCTTTATATATCTTAGCTGATACTTCAACAGCACATCCTTCAGGTAAACAATCAATAAGACCATTTTCATTTTTTGTTGAAACAACAATAGTAGTTCCTTTATCATTATATATTGAATTTATAAGTTCACAAGCAGCATCAGAGTAGTATTGTCCTCCCCTTTGTTCAAGTTGCTTTGGTTTTACTTTTAAATCTGGATCTTTATAAAGTTCAAACAGTTCATTTTCTACTTTTTTAACTTGCTCTCCACGAGTTCCTTTCCCACTTCTAATCTCTTCTAATTGGTCTGCTAACATCTCATCAGTTAAGTAGTAATATTTATGGTATGCACATGGAATCATATTTAAATCCATAATTTGCTCTCTTATCCAAGGTTTTCCATGTCTTAAATTTGCTGGAAGATTTTCAATGTCTGTTAAGATTTTGGAAAGAGCTTCCTCAGTCCTATCTATACCGTTGTGAAGAACTTGTCTTCCCCAGAAAAAATGATTTAATCCACCACAAATAAGTTCAATCTCTTCGTCTGGAACTTGTAGAGCATCTGTAACAGATTTTCTAACACCAATGGGAACATTACAAAGACCAGCAACTCTAATATTAGGATAGTATTTTAAAACCGATTCAGTTACCATACCACTTGGATTAGTAAAGTTTACAAGCCAGGTATTAGGACAAAGCTCAGTCATATCTTTACAAATGTCTAAAATAACAGGGATAGTTCTAAGAGCTTTTGCAAACCCACCAGCACCATTTGTCTCTTGTCCAATCATTCCATATCTTAGAGGTATTTTTTCGTCTCTTATTCTAGCTGCTAGTAAGCCAACCCTAAATTGAGTAGTTACAAAATCAGCATCTTTAAGGGCTTCTCTTCTATCTAAAGTTAAATGAATTTTCATTTTATCCTCTAAACCAGCTTCTTTAACCATTCTTTTAGCTAAGTTTCCAACAATCTCTAACTTATCTTTTCCATCTTCAATATCAACTAACCACAACTCTTTAATAGGTAGTTCATTGTATCTTTTAATAAATCCTTCAACTATCTCAGGTGTATAAGAAGATCCACCACCAATTGTAACGATTTTAATAGGTTTTTTCATAATATGTATCCTCCTTGAATTAAATCTCATCTAATAGTGATTCTAAACTTTCCTCTTTTTTTACATTGCTCTCCTCAACCGCCAACTGAGCATCATAAATTTTAAAGAAAGGATAGAAAATAACTATCGATAAAATAATGCTAAAAATATTAAGCAAAACTACAGAAATTGAGAAGCCAGAAGCTAAAAAACCAGCTATAATAGGTGGAGTAGTCCAAGGAACCATAACAAATGGTATTTTAACTAGATCCCATTTCATTAAAAACCAACTGATAATTGTGATTAAAACTGGATTTAATATAAATGGAACTATAAGTATAGGGTTCATAACTATAGGAGTTCCAAAAATAACAGGTTCATTAATGTTGAATAATGATGGTGTTATAGCTAGTTTTCCAACCTCTTTTAGCTGTTTAGAACGAGCTCTAAAAAGCATCAGTAAAACAAATCCAATAGTAGATCCACTTCCACCAATCTTAATTGTCATATCTGTGAACACAGCACTTGAAATAATAAAACCATTAGAATATATATTTTCAATTCCCTGAGCTGCTAAAGCTGCATTATGAAGCGTATTATCAAGCCAAATAGGATCCATAATTCCGCCGACAATTGTAGCACCGTGTATTCCGGCACACCAAAGAATAGTTGTTAAAAGTACCGCTATAAGTTGTCCAACTAGTGATGTACTGGCAAATCTTAATGGAGTACCAACAATTATATTTACAACATCATGGAAATTAGCGAAACTTGTATTAGCCAAAAGAGCTGTAACTACTCCCCAAAAACTGATAACGATAACTCCAGGAATTAATGACATAAAAGTTTTGGATATAGCAGGAGGTACACTTTCAGGAAGAGTTATAACGAGTCCTCTTTTTAAAATTTTATTGATAAATTCTACTGTGATAAGAGCTATAATAACCCCTGTAAATAAACTTTTAGCTCCTAGATATCCCATACTTATAGTTCCGTTCACAGCTGAAGGAATCATAGTAACAAAGAAACTAGAAACAGCTATGATAGCATTTGATAGAGCAAGATCATGCATTCCATAGCCAACAGTTAATCGATAAGCAACCGCTAAACAAGCTATCATTCCAACAATCCCAAAACAAGCATCAGATATAAAAGAAAAGTATTTTCCAATTCCACTGTTAACTATAAAATCAGAGTATCCAGGAATAGGTAAGAAACTTAAAATTAGAAAAAGCGATCCTACTATAGTAAGAGGCATTGTAGCAACTACCCCATCTTTAATAGCAACAACGTGTCGTTGAGCAGCTATTTTATTTGCTATGGGTATAAAGTGTTTATTTAAAAATACATTAAAGTAATTAAATTTTTTCATAGATAACCTCCTAATTTATTGTGCATTTGCTTTTCTAAACTCTTTTATTGCTAAAATAGCATCTTTTAGAACTCCTAAACCATCCATCATACCGTATTTTTGTGTATTTATAGTAACAACTGGGAATCGCCCATCAGCAAGCTCAATCATTTTACTTTCTAAAAATTTAATTTGTGGTCCTAACAATAATACGTGTATATCATTAAAATGACTTGGAGCTTGAATCTCAGGAACTGCTTTTATATCTGCTTCTAACTTATGTTCCGCTGCAATTTTTTTCATTTTGTTAACCAATAGACTTGTTGACATCCCCGCATTACATGCTAATAAAATTTTAATCATAATAACTCCTCCGATAATTTTTTACACTTCTTATTCATTTTTTGTTCTATTATTAATTTTAAGATACCATTTTTTAACAAAATAAGTCAATTTTACAAAAAATAGCTATTATTTTCGTCTATTTTAATTTATAATAATCATATGGTTTCAAAAAAAATATGCTATTTTCGTTTGATTTGATAAAAATAATAGAAAAAAAAGTTAAAAAAATTTTAAAAAAAAGATATTTTTTTGGAAAATAGGGGGAAGTTAGGTGTTTTACGAGATAGAAAACTTTAAAAAAAGGATAGGAAACGCTATTTTTTATTTAGATATATATTCAAGTTTAAATAAAAATGAGAGATATTTTTTAAATTATCTTTTAAAAAAGTATATTGAAATGGAAGATTTAAAAATTGAAATATATAGAGAGGGATTTTTTGAAAATTTTAAAATTGATTCAGAAGAGTTAAATTTCTTTTTAGAGAAGTTGTCTAGAAAAAATATAAAATACTCTTTCGTAGATTCGCTGGATGAAATAAATGGATCTTTTAACTTTATAAATTCATATATGATAACTCAGAAGAGCTTTATTATAAATATGCCCAGAGATATAAAATATTCAAAATATATAAAGGTGATTTATAGCTTTCAAAATAGGATAACATATAAATTTTATGGATACTTTATTAAAAATTTTATATTGAAGAAAAATTTTCAAGTGAAAATTGAAGATTTTAAAGATATATTAAAAATAGATAATAGGTATGAGAGATTTTTTGATTTTGAGAAGAATATACTGAAACCTTTAATAAAAGATTTAGAAATACCATATAAAATAGAGTTTGATAAGGTGAAAATAGGAACAAATTTAAATAATAAAGTAATAGCTATAGACTTTAAATTTAGAGACCCAGTTTGGGAAGATGATGATGACATGAAATTAAAGAGTATCCTATTTATGATAAAAGGGGATATTGATGACATATCTGAAGTTTATACGATATTAAAGAATGGAATAAAAGATCATGGATATGAAACAACATATCGTACATGTTTTAAAGTAAAGCAAAGATATAAAAGTATAAATATGAGTTTTGATGAAGTTTTAAAAATTAGTTTTAAAAAGTTAGATTTAAAAGATATAGAGCCAGTGGTTATTATAAAGAGATATTTCTCTTCACCAAAGGAGTTAAAAAAACAATTTATGAATGAATTAGAGAGAATAAAACCAGGAGTAATATTGGATACGTCATTTTTCAGCGAAAAATTTCTACAGGACTTCATGTTATTGAGAGGAGATAAGGTTTTGAATTTTAGAAATTCCGAAATTTCTGTATTTATAAATTGGAAGCAAAATGAAGAATCAACAATAAAAATATTTTTATTGTAAAAAAGGTATACTCCCCAGTATACCTTTTTTGTTACATTATATCATTTAATCTATAGTTGATAAAATCTATCTTGGCTCCATCCAAAAATTCATTTAATTTTTCTAAATGGAAGAGTAAACTCTCCTTACTTGGTCCACCCAAAGACTTTCTTTTTTCAACACAATTTTTAATAGTTATTGTCTCATATATATCTTTATCAAAAATATGTGAAAACTCTTTGTATTTTTCAAGTGATAGAGTTTCTAAATTCAACCCATTATCAATACAGTAACTGACGATCTCCCCAGTTATTTTATAGGCTTCTCTAAAACTCATTCCCCTAACGGTTAGGTAGTCTGCGACGTCAGTGGCATTGATAAACCCATCATTACAAGCTAAAAGTAAAATCTCATCCTTTATCTTTAACGTTTTAACCATGCCAACAAATACTTGTAAACATCCCTTTACGGTATCAACAGCATCAAAGAAAACCTCTTTATCCTCTTGCATATCCTTGTTGTAGGCTAAAGGAATCCCCTTCATAGTTGTTAGAAGTGCCATTAAATCCCCATAAACTCTACCAGTTTTCCCCCTAACTAGTTCAGCTGCATCAGGATTTTTCTTTTGCGGCATTATGCTACTTCCAGTTGAAAAAGCATCACTTAATTCAATATATCCAAAGTCATTTGAAGTATAGATAATAATCTCTTCAGAGAATCTTGAAAGATGCATCATAACAATTGAAAGAGCAGACATAATCTCAATTAAGTAGTCTCTATCACTAACTCCATCTAAAGAGTTTAAAGTTGGACCTTTAAATCCTAAAGTATGAGCAGTAAATTCCCTATCAATAGGATAAGTTGTACCAGCTAGAGCTGCACATCCAAGAGGTGAGTAATCAAGTAATTCAAAAGCGTTATTTAAACGTATAAAGTCTCTTTTAAACATCTCAGAATATGCAAACATATAGTGTCCAAATGATATTGGTTGAGCCTTTTGAAGATGAGTAAACCCGGGCATATATGTTTCTAAATGTTCGCTTCCTAAGTTAGTACAAACTTCAATTAGTTCAATTAAATAGGATTGTATTTTTTTTACCTCATCCTTTGTAAAGAGTCTCATATCCACAGCTACTTGGTCATTTCTACTACGACCAGTATGAAGCTTTTTCCCCACATCACCAATTCTATCAATAAGAATTTTTTCAATATTCATATGAATATCTTCGTAAGTTGTAGAGAAAGTAATCTTTCCATTCTCAATATCCTCTAAAATTTCTAAAAGAGTTTTCTCGATAAGCTCTCCATCCTCTTTTGAAATAATCTCCATTTTAGAAAGCCCTCTCACATGAGCGATACTACCCATAATGTCGTATCTATATAGTCTTTGATCAAAGTGAATAGAAGAGTGAAAATCTAGAATTAGTTCACTTGCTGCTTCTTTAAATCTTCCTGAAAAGTACTGCATTTGTCATCTCCTTTATAGAATCTGTTTTTAGTAAAGATTTTTATTCCTATTAAAATTGCAATTTGTGAAATTACTGCAAAAAGGATTAACGAACTATTTTTTGTAAATCCACCGATTAAGAATACAGATATAGCTAAAATAGCATTTACTATAGCATATGGAGTTTGAGTTTTTACGTGATTTATATGATCACATCCAGCTCCTGCTGATGAAAGTATAGTTGTATCTGAAATTGGTGAAACATGATCTCCAAAAAGTCCACCTGAAAGTATAGCTCCAATTGTCACATAAAGTGGAGCGTTAAAAGTTACAGCCATAGGTATAACTAGTGGTATCATAATGCTGTATGTTCCCCAGGAACTACCAGTTGAAAAGGAGATAACAGCACCAAATATAAAAGCAATAGCTGGAATGAATCCAGAGTTAATATCTAAAGTTTTTAAAAATCCAATTAAGAACTGGTCAGCTCCCAAGTCTTTATTAATAACACCTAATGACCAAGCTAAAATTAGAATTATAACAATCTCACTCATTTTTTTCATACCATTCAGATAGATGGAAAATATCTCTTTAAATGTTTTACTTTTATAAAAAAGCATAAGTCCCATTAAAACAAGGGCTGCATACAGATAACCACTTGTCAGAGCTGTTCTAAAAGCGCTTCCTGAAACTCTAGAAGTTATAAAAGAAACACCAAGCATTGAAAATAAAGTTCCTAAAAGAACTAGTATCGGGACCCAAACAAAAGAACCTTTGGCATTTTCCACTTGATACTTAGAGTTATCTATTTCAAAAGTACTTTCATCTATTGGATTATTTTCAAAAGTTCTCATAGGTCCAAAATCTAGCTTTAATAGTGTTAAAGCTGGAATAATAGTCAGTGCTAATATTGGATAAACGTTAAAAGGAATAGATTTTATGAAACTTTCATAATCTGAAAGAGACAGATTTAAAAGTTCAAATTCTTTTTGTAAAAGTCCTATGATAAAAACTCCCCACCCAATAAAAGGAACTAAAACAGCTACAGGTGATGACGTTGAATCCAAGATAAAAGCTAGTTTTTCCTTAGAAAGTTTTAATCTTTTAAAAAATGGATTAAAGATTGGTCCGACAATCAGTGGTGTACCAAGGTCAGAGAAAAATATCATAATCCCTGTAAAATAAGCTAAAAGCTGAGCCTTAGTTTTGGAGTTTATGGAGTTTTTAAAGCTTTCAGCAAAAGCGTAAGCTCCGCCGGACATCATCATAAGCTCAATAAATCCACCAATAAAGATCATAAGTATAATAACTCCTGCATTGTAGCTGTCGGTAAGTTGATTGACAAAATATTTTCCCACTAGAGCCTTTGTAGCCTCCAGAGGATTGTAGGCATTTAAAATTAAAATACCACAAAAAACACTAGAAAATAGTGACAAAACTACATTTTTAGTTTTGATAGATAAAAAAACTGCAATTAAAATTGGAATTATAGATAAAATCCCGTATGTTATCATTAAAATCCTCCTAATTAGTAAAAAATTACTACCCCAAAAGAAAAGGCATACCAAATGGTATGCCCTAGAGAACTTAATTAAAGTTAATAAGCGTATTGTTATGGCAGCGTCACAATACTTAATTCACAGGGTCATAACATCATCGCCGTCGGCCTTAGGCTCCGTATATGGAAGTGAACTAACCTCTATTTGTTTTTGTTAAGAGTGAGTATACAACATTTCGGTAAAAAATGTCAAACTATTTTGAAAAAATATTTTATATGATGCTTTGTATTAAAAAATAGTATTAAAATCTGATGTTTTATTAAAGTTCTCGTATAACAGACAATAGTACTAAAAAAATGTAAAAAAAACTATTGTAATTTAATTTTAGATATGTTATTATTCTTGAAAATGAAAATAAAATTTCAAAAGGGACGGTGAAGAACTATGAGTAATGAAAGAGGTAATTGGGGATCAAGCGTTGGATTTGTTTTAGCAGCAGCTGGATCAGCTATAGGACTTGGAAATTTATGGAAGTTTCCTTACTTGGCTGGAAAAAATGGAGGAGGGGCATTTGTAATTGTTTATTTATCTTTGATAGTAATACTAGGTTTTTCCCTTATGTTAGGAGAGATGGTAATTGGTAGAAGAGGAAAATCAGATGCTTTTGGATCATACAATAATATAAAAAAAGGTTGGGGATTTATCGGAATATTTGGGATTTTATGTTGTTTTATCATCTATTCATACTATGTTGTAATTGCTGGATGGATTGTGAAGTACATAGGGATGTTTGTTAGAGGTGGTCTTACAGAGGATCCAGTGGCGACATTTGGAAACTTTATCTCTTCAGGAACTTCGCCAATTGTATATAGTTTCATTGTTGTTATCGTAACAGCATTGATTGTCTTAAAAGGTGTGTCTGGTGGAATTGAAAAAGCGAGTAAAATAATGATGCCAGTTCTATTTATATTCATGTTAATCATAGTTGTGAGATCAGTAACTCTTCCAAATGCGATGGAAGGTATTAAATACTTTTTAAAGCCTGATTTTTCACAGATTACTCCTTCAGTTGTAATTGCAGCTTTAGGACAAGTTTTTTTCTCATTAAGTTTGGGAATGGGTGCGATGATAACTTATGGTAGTTATCTTTCAAAGGATACCAATTTAGTTAAAAGTGCTTTTTATATACCTGTACTGGATACATTAATTGCTTTACTTGCAGGGCTTGCTATTCTACCAGCGGTGTTCTCGTTTGGGCTTGAGCCAACAGCTGGACCGGGACTAATTTTTATAACTTTACCAAAAGTATTTGCTTCAATGCCTATGGGAAATATGTTTGGAATTATATTTTTCGTACTTGTGTTATTTGCAGCTCTGACATCAACGATTTCTTTATTGGAAGTGGTTGTATCGTATGTTGTAGATCAAATAAAGTTAGACAGAAAGAAAGCAACAATTTTAGTGAGTGCTTTAATTGCAGTATTTGCAATTCCAAATTCACACTCTTTTGGACCATTAGCAAAGTTAGAAGTGTTCTTCGGATTAAATTTCTTTGATTTCTTAGGGTACTTAACAGATAATATTTTGTTACCATTAGGTGGATTATTACTTTGTATATTTCTTGGATTTATTTGGGACAAAGAGGAGATTAAAAAAGAGATTACAAATGATGGAGAAGTAGGATTCCCATTTTTTTCACTGTGGATGATTGGAGTTAAATACCTAGGTATTCAACTTCTAGCATTGATTTTGCTTCAAGCACTTGGAGTTCAGGGCAGTACTTTGAGTTTTTCATTAGCGACTGTATTTATGCTTCAAATTTTCTTTGATATATTAGGAAATAGAAAAAGAGTAAAAACAACTTAACTGATAATTGTTTTGAAAGCACAGATTAAAGTCTGTGCTTTTATTTTTTATAAATTACAAGGAAAATAAAAAAGAAAATTGTAAACAGGTTATATAAAAATTTTTTCTTTTTATAATTCAAATCAAGGAGAGTGTTAAAATGGAAAGAAGTATTAAACCAATTGATAAAACATTTATGGCAGAAAAATGGATGCCTTCAGATCAAGAAACATTAGTTAGTTGGATGAAAAAAATTATGGCAAAGGCAGATAAGCAAACTGGACCATTATTACCAGCTGTTGAAAATTTAAAAAACTTCATTGAAACGGACCCAAAAGCTTATATGTTTTTTACTCAAATGTTTGATGAAGTTGCAAAAAATAAAACAAAATCGCCTTCTAATTTACCTCAAGTTCGTGACTATCAGCATATGTTAGCTCTTTTCAATGTAATTATGACTCATTCTCCAGATTTTGATGAAACTGGACTTGTAGGTTTTCCTTTTAATGCTATCTTAGATTGGTCTATGGCTACAACTGGTGGTTGGGCAGGATTTTTAGATGAGAAAATTAATTCATACCTTAAAACTATTTTAGATGAATGGGCTGTATACCTTTCTTCACCAGAAAGTGCTTATGTTTTGAATGATGATCCTAAAACAGGTTGGTTTGGAGAGGATGCTAAAAAAGCAATGCCAACATTTGTTGATGATTTTATTTGCGATCCAAGTTTGCCTCACTATGGTTTTACTTCATGGGATAATTTTTTCACACGTCATTTCAAAGAGGGAGTTAGACCTATTGCTATGCCTGAAGATGATGCCATTGTTATAAATGCTTGTGAATCCGCTCCATATAGATTAGTTCAGAATGTTCAACCATATGAAAAATTTTGGATAAAGGCACAGCCTTATGCATTACAATTTATGTTAGATAATGATCCATTGACTGAAAATTTTGTTGGTGGAACTGTTTATCAAGCATTCCTAAGTGCTCTTAGTTACCATCGTTGGCATGCACCAATTTCTGGAAAAATTGTAAAAACAAAAATTATTGATGGAACATATTTTTCTCAAGCACTTAGTGTAGGAGCTGACCCAGCAGGTCCAAATGAATCACAAGGTTATATCTGTGAAATTGCAACACGTGCCTTAATCTTTATTGAAGCGGACAATCCAGATATAGGTTTATTCTGTTTTATGGCGGTTGGAATGGCTGAATGTTCAACATGTGATATACGTGTTTTTGAAGGACAACATGTTAAAAAAGGTCAAGAGTTAGGAATGTTCCATTTTGGTGGATCAACTCATTGTCTGTTTTTTGGACCTCAGGTTGAGTTAGAGTTTAATTTACATAATCAAACTCCTGGACTTGATAGCTCAAATATTCCTGTAAATGCACATTTGGCAACTGTAAAAACAAAAAATAAATAAATATATATCAGAAAAACTAGGAGTGCAAATTCTCCTAGTTTTTTATTTCATTGTTAGCCTCCAAAAATGCTATAATAAAGATACAAAATTGTGAAGGAGGAGAGAATGAAAAAGTTACTATTTTTATTAAAAATTTCAATAATTTTAATAGTTCTGTTAGAGACTCTCTATGGTAGGGAGATCAATCCATTGAAGACCTTCACATATGATATTATAATTTCCAACTATGAAAGTAGTTCCCAGAGAAACCTTAGAATTGTGAATGATTTAACGAAAATAAAGGGGCAGTTAGCAAATAATGGTAAAAATTTCTCAGATATTGAAGGAGAGGTTTTTACATCTTGGCAGATATATAAAAATGGAGAAAAAATTAGTGTAGGAGATAGAGATTTACTGGATGATTGGATAGTGGAGTTATCGCCAGAGGAAAGTGTAAAGTATGAGATTGTAGCTGTACCAAATCCAAAGTTATTGCAGCAAGAGATAAAAAATAAAATTGTAATCTATGAAGGAAATCAGCTTTTAGAAGAGAGAACGTATAAAGATAAAGTTTTAGGTTCAAGAGCTAAAATACGAAGAGAGATGAATTTAAAAAGTTATTCACCTGGGGATTATATCAAATATAGAGTTTTGGTTGAGCCAGATGGTCCAGGATATTTGAATAACTTTATATTGGATGAGAATATTGATAAAATTTTGGTACCAACTTTAAATGGGAAAAAGGAGTTACTACTTTCAAATATAGAGATCAAGAGTAATAGAGATAATGTCCAAGAGGAGATAGATATTGCATATGGGGAGAGCCTAATATATGAGGTCAAGGGACAAATAAATGAAAATATTTTAGGAGATATTAAATATAAAAATTTGGTTATCAAAAGTGAACCATATAATTTAGATATAAAATTTTTAAATACAGATAGATACTCTCCGGGGAAAGAGTACATCTATGAGATAGAGATAGAAAATAATGGAAAAGGAAATGGTAGAGATATTCCGTTAGAGTTTTTTGTGAATAAAAGTGAGACAATAAACTGGAGAGGCGAAACTATTAAAGCATTTCCTAAAAATATGAATAGCTTAAAGGACAGAATTACTTTGGGAAAAGGTAAAAAAATTGTAAAAAAATATAGTGTATATGTGGATGATTTTAGCGTAGGTGATATTGAAACAAAATTTTCAGTTGATAGTCATACGGTCAATAATAAAATTTTACCATATAGTTCTGAACCTAAGGTAACCTTCCGATTGGAAAGGTATCTAGACAAAAGTGGAAATAAAAAACTGGAAGGATACACTCCAGAAGGATATATAGAGTATTTATTTAAAGTTGAAAATAAAGGGCTTGGAATTTTAAATAACTATAGATTTGATAGTAATATAGACAATCTAAAAACAGGTTCTGTGAGCGGAAAAAAGATTTTGGCTTTTTCATCTAGCGACAAAAAGATACTTCGAGATAAAGCAATAATAGGGGATGAAAATTTTGAAGGGGAAGATATTTTAAACATTTTACCCGGAGGATTTGTAGAGTATAGAGTTAGAGGTAAGGTTTCTAAAGAGTCAGTGGGAGATATTGTCAAAGATGAGGTTATTGCAAAAATGGCAAAGAGTGACGTATTTCATACTTTAAAAGTTTCTAAAGACAACTATAAAGCTGGAGAAGAGATTAATTACACAGTTGTATTAAAAAATAATGGTTATGGAACTGCGTACGAACAAAAATATAGATTGAGTGTGGATAAGGCTTTGACTTCGGCTTCTGGAGTTGAAAATAGAAAAGTAAAAGCATTTAAAAATAGTTCGCCAATTGAAAAAATTCCAATTATATATCCGGGTCAGGAGATAAAATATAATTTCAAAGGTATTACTAAGAATAATATTTTTGATAGTATACATTTAAAGTCTACTTATGGAGAGGATATAAAGGAGAGTGAAGTTAAATCTTTACCGGGAAAGTTGGAATTTTCAAATAGATTAAAAAGTATAAATGGAAAAATAGTCACAACTGGTATGAGATATAAACCGGGAGATATGATAACTTACGAAGTTGTATTAAAAAATATTGGAGAGGGTTTTTTAGATAATTT
This sequence comes from Cetobacterium sp., assembly GCF_977044495.1. NCBI lineage: Bacteria > Fusobacteriati > Fusobacteriota > Fusobacteriia > Fusobacteriales > Fusobacteriaceae > Cetobacterium > Cetobacterium sp. The sequence continues at coordinate 13,032 of NZ_CDRRQU010000022.1, forward strand.
GAATATTGAAAGTAATCTTGAGGATGTAAAAGCTCTAGTAGCTGGATCGGATGTTAAAGAGAGAGTTTTAGAGGGGATAAATGTAGGGATAAAAAGCAGTGACCCAAGGACAGTTATAACATCTAAAATGGGAGATACTGGGAGTTATATAAAAAAGAATGTAGATTTTGCTCCTAAAAGTAGTATAACTTTTGAAATATCAGGAATTATTTCAGATAGATCGATAGGGAGTTTAGAAGGTCTGATATTTAAAGTAAATGGAGCTGAGAAGATTTCAGATGAACTTGACAGTGTTGGAGGTTCCATAAGTGGAGAAAAAACTCTTTTAGAACCTGAAAATGGAGTGTATAAACCGGGAGATAGATTAAAATATATGCTTACTATCAAAAATAAAGGTGATGGGTATGGTCGTTCTATTCCTATTGAAGATATACTCTCTGAAGTTACAACGGAAAAAGAGGGAAAACGTTATGGAAGAGCTTTTTCTAACTGGAAGGTAACATATTTGGGGGCTAAAGATGAATCCAGTAGATTTAAGAAACATACATATTTAAAAAATGAGATATCTGGAAGAGAAGATTTGAATACAAAGGTTGATATAGGTCCTGGAGTAACTATAGAATTTTTGGTTGAAGCTGATATAGATAGCAGTGCTATTGGAGTTATTGAAAGTAAAGCTAAAATAGCTGGTGGGACAAGTGATAATCAAACGATATATTTAAAGCCATTTTCGGAATATTCAGAAGATGAAAAGGTTGAACAGGGAGTTAGAGTTCGTTTAAGTTCTACAAAGAGTGAAATAAAGTTGGGAGAGGTTGTAGGATTTACTGTGAATGTAGAAAATATGGATCTTGAAACTTATGAAAATCTTAGTCTAAAAAATATAGTTCCAAAAGGATTTGACTATTTAGATGAAAAATTTGAAAAATTTAGTTTGAAACCGGAAGAAAAATATAGTAAAACCTTCTATATGAAAGCAACTATAGGAGCTGATATTGGAAAAAATATTTTTCAAAGTTATGTGGTTAGTAGAAATAGTAAGATATCAAACATAGGAGAAGCAAGTGTGAATGTGAAGGGAGATTCTCTTTTAAATACAGCTACTATAATTGGTAAAGTAGTGGATGAGTCAACTGATAAAGGTATACCTTATGCAGTGGTTTACACTCCAAGTGGAGTTGTAGTTCAAGCTGACGAGTTTGGTAGATTTCATCTTCCAGATCAATGGGTAGATAAAGCTTTTGGTGAAAACTTTACAGTAAAACTTGATGAAAATAGTTTGCCAAAGGGGAGTGTAATTAAAAGTGAAAACCCTCTTGTTAAAAGAATAACTCCATACTCTTTAACAAAGTTTAATTTTATAGTTCAAAAAGGGACAGAGGAAGAGGAGAAGATAGAGGAAAAAGAGTTTGAAAAAAAATATACATATATTGGAACAGGTTTAGTGGACGCATATATAGGAAAAGATAGTGATAAACCAAGAGTTACATATTTTGGTAAAGGTAGTTACGGAGACTATAAACTGACACTCTATTTTGATACTAAGGATAAAAAGAATCAGACACTTTTAGAAAGAGTTACAGATGATGATTATGTTTATTATCCAACGTATGGAGATGACTCTAAAATTAGAAAAGAGATAAATACAAATGGAAAACTTTACTTAAAATTAGAGCATAAGAAGTCATATGCAATGTGGGGTAACTATGAAACTGGTTTTGTAGGAACAAAGTTTATGGATTATAACAAGGAGTTATACGGATTTAAAGGTGAGTATAAAGAGGATGATATAAATGTAAAAGTCTTTACGAGTACTTCAAATACTATGTATGGTCATGATGAGTTTTTGGGAACTGGTGGTAGTCTATATTTTTTAAAAAATAGAGAAGTGCTAAAGGGTAGCCAAAAAGTATGGGTAAAAATTGTTGATGCGGATACTTATATTGTAGAAAAAATAATCTATCTACAAGAGGGAAGGGATTATGAAATCGATCCTTTTATAGGTAGAGTGATACTTACAACTCCATTAAGTGGTGGAAGTTCAGTAGATTATTATGCATATTTAGTAGTTGATTATAGCTATGTGCCCAAAGATGGAGAGTTTATAGATTCGTCCAACTATGGTGTGAAAACTATAAAAGATATAAATGAAAATCTAAGTGTGGGAGTAACTGCTGTTCATGAAAGTCGTGGAAAAATAAACTATGACTTAAAAGGTGTAGAAATTAAATTAAAAGATGAAAAGGGAAATTACATAAAAGGAGAATTTAGTAGTAGTTCTGGGATTTCAAATGTAAGTAATTATCTATCTTTTGATGGAGGACTAACTTTCCAAGAGATAAATAGAGACGGCAAAAAAATATCTGGGGATGCCTATAGAATTACAGGAGCTTTAAAACTTTTGGAGGAGGCAGAATTAAAAGCTTGGTATGAACGGAAAGAGCGTGGATACTCCTTTGCTTCAGATTTGGAAGACAGATTTTTAGAAACTTTTGGAAGCGAACTAAAGTATAGCCACTCAGAGAATTTAAAAAGTTATCTAAAGTTTCAGTATGTGGATCAGATGAAGTGGGGAGAGAAAAGAGAAACTGGAGTAGTGAGTAGTGCTAAATTGGAATATATTTTAAATGAAAGTACAAAACTTTATAGCGAGATAAAGGCAGGGCTTAGTAATATTTTATCTTTAGGAGCTGAAAAGAGAATAGACGATAGATTAAAGATCAATGGACGAACCTCTTTTGGTGATTCAGCTAACTCCTTTGAGTTAGGTGGAGATTATCAACTTTTTGATAATTATAATATCTATTCAGGATATAGTTCAGACGGTGAGATATCTAGAGATAGGTATACAGTGGGTCAAAGAGCTAGAGTTGGAGAGAAAACAAGTATTTATCAAGAGAATCAATACGTAAAAGAGAGAGGTAAAAATGCAACTCTTCAAGGGTATGGTGTAGATTATGATTTGAGAAGAGGAGTAACTTTAGGTGGTTCTATTCAGCATGGTGAGTTAATTTTGCCAAACGATAAAAAAAGTCGTCGAAGAGGAGGAACGTTATATTTAAGGACTGAGCTAGAGGATATAACTTTACGAAATAGAGTTGAGTATAGAGAGGACAAAGGTTCAGAGGATATAGAGCAATATTTAACAACGAACTCTTTCACCTATAGATATAATAAAGAATATACTTTGGCAGGAAAGGTCAATTACTCATTTACGGACGATAGTTTTAAAACTAGTTATTTGGAAAGTAGTATGGGACTTGCTTATAGACCAATAGATAATGATAGATTGAATTATCTTTCGAGATACACAGTGATATTGGATAAAAATAGTAAAACTAATAAGGATTTTAGTGCTCATATAGGGGAACTTGAAACAATATATTCCTTTACGAAAAGTCTTGATATATCTATGAAAAATGGGTATAGAAAAGAGGAGAATAGCTATTTGAATGAACTATATATGTTGGGAGTAAAAGCGAACTACAGTGTACTTAATAGCTGGGAAGTTTTTGGACAGTATCAGTGGTTGGTAGATCGTGCTAATGAGGATGTTTTGAGTGGGGCTATCTTTGGAGTTTACAAAAATATAGATAGAAATATGAAGCTGGGAGGGGGATACAACTTCTCCGGATTCAAGGATTCTTTAGGAGAGCAGGACTATAAAACTTCTGGATGGTTTTTAAATATAATAGGGACCATGTAGATATATAGAGTAAAATTCATGAAATATCGTTATAGATTTAGATTATAGATTTTAATGGAAGAGTTGAAAAGAGGGACACTATAAGTTGAACCCTCTTTTTTAGTTTTCTGGTAACCAGAGTATTATTTTATAAAATCTTCTCTAATAGGTGTAAATATATCAATTAATTTTCCTTTTTTTAAACAGAGACATCCATGTTCAATATTTGGTTGTTTATATAACACATCCCCAGCTTTAACAATTTTCTCTTCATTTCCAATTTTAAAAACAAATTCTCCTTCTAAAACATATGTCATTTGTTCGTGAGGATGAGAGTGTAAATTTCCAACTGCATTTTTTTCAAAATTAACTTCAACAGTCATCAAATTTCCATTATAAGCTAAAATTTTTCTTGAAACTCCATTTCCTAATTCCTCTTTTTTGGAATCATTGTAAAAAAAATAATTTTTAATTTTAATCATCTCCCTTTTATCTAAATAATTATTTTATCACTAGTTATTATTTTTTGTGTAATTTTTCAATCGTCTAAAATAGATTTCAATAAACTAATAATATCGTTTTTTATTAAAAAAGTACATATCTAAAAATTAATATTCAAAAATTATTAATTTAAAATAATAGGTTATTTTTTAATTAAATAATTTTAAAATAGAGTGGTTATTATCAATAGTTTATTTATATTTTTTAAGTTATAAGTTTCTTAATTATAAGCTATATCAAAATGATATTAAAAAAGATAATATTATTTATATAAATGTAGATAGGGGGGGTAAGATGATTGATGTTTTAGTTGTAGGAGTTTATTTTATTTTTTTGATTGCAATTGGATTTTTGTTTAAAAGCTTTACAAACTCTACGAGCGATTATTTTAGAGGTGGAGGAAAAATGTTGTGGTGGATGGTTGGCTCTACAGCTTTTATGACTCAATTTAGTGCGTGGACATTTACAGGAGCGACAGAAAAGGCTTTTACAGATGGCTGGTCAGTAGCAATTATATTTTTTGCAAATGCTTTGGGCTATTTTATGAATTATTTATTTTTTGCTGAAAAGTCAAGGCAAATGAGAGTTGTGACACCAATAGAAGGTATTCGTCAAAGATTTGGAAAAATAAATGAACAAGTTTTTACTTGGGGAACAATTCCAGTGAGTATTCTCCAAGCTGGAATTTGGTTAAATGGATTGGCTATTTTTACAACAGCAGTATTTGGAGTCGAAATGGAAAAAACTATTATTATAACCGGTATTGTAGTTTTAGTAATGTCTGTTACAGGAGGATCATGGGCTGTTGTAGCCTCTGATTTTGTTCAGATGATTATAATAATGGTAGTTACATTTATTTCAACTGTTGTAGCAATTTTCAAAGCTGGTGGGATAGGAATTATTTTAGAAAGAGGAATGTCAGAAAATGCGATAGCAGGAACAGGAGTAAATTATTTGTTTTTATTTGTAGCTTGGTTTATATGTATCTTTACAAAACAATTTTTTAGTACAAATAATATGATTGATTCTTACAGATATATATGTGCAAAGGATAGTAAAAATGCAAAAAAAGCAGCTTTATTGGCATGTATCTTAATGTTGATAGGACCTATTATATGGTTTATGCCAGCTTGGTTTGTAGCCGCATTTTATCCTGATACTACAACTTGGGGAATTACAGGTCTTGGAAACAAGATTAAAGATGCAACGTATTTAGTTTTCATGCGAAAAGAGATGCCAGTTGGTATGGTAGGATTAATGATGTCTGCAATATTTGCAGCCACAATGTCTTCTATGGATTCAGCATTAAATAGAAATGCAGGTATTTTTGTTAAGAATTTTTACACTATATTTATAAGCAAGGGAGTGTCAGATAAAAAAGCTCTTATAGTGAGTAAAGTAGCTACTTTGGTTTTTGGTATAATCATAATAGGTACAGGATTATTTTTAAATTCGTTAAAACATTTAAGTTTATTTAATGCAATGATGTATGTAGGTACACTTATTTCATTTCCTTTATTAATACCAGCGCTATTAGGATTTTTTATAAAGAAAACTCCAGATTGGGCAGCTTGGGGGACTATTTTGGTAGGAATAGTGGTTTCTTATTGTGTATCTTTTGTAATTAAACCTTCAATGATACAGTCTTTATTTAATTTAATGGAGCCACTTTCACAAAGGGAAGTCTCTGATTTGACAGTTACTTTAGGAGTTATAGGACATATACTTTTTACTGCTGGATTTTTTATAACTTCGCAACTATTTTATAAAGGTCTTTCAAAAGAACGAGAAAGAGAGGTTGATCATTTCTTTTCTAATGTTGAAACTTCTGTTATAAGCGATAGTCTTCCTGAAGAAATAGATTTTAAACAAAGAATGATTTTAGGAAGGCTTATACAAGTTTTTGGTGTAGTTATTTCAAGTATGTTTTTGATTCCCAAGGATGTAAATGGGAAATTAGTTTATATATCGATAAGTCTTATTATGATTATAATAGGAAGTTTTTTAGTTAAAGCTGGACAAAGCGAAACAGTGTTAAGTGATAAAACTGTAAAAGAATAAAATAAAAAAATATGCCGGAAATACGCCGGAAAAAATATTTATAACTAATAAAATCCTTAATTATAAAGGAATTTTGAGGAAAAAATACGCCGGAAATACGCCGGCGTAAATTAAATAGTGCTTTTTAAGGTTTCTAATATTCCACTAATGTGTTCTAATTTTTTTATTTTTTCATCATCTTTAGAAAATTTCAATTTGTAATGAGTACCTTTTCCATTTCCAAATTTCTCAATATACTTTTTATCTAAAAGTATATTAAAAGTATCTGTAGCCTCATGTTTAGAAATATCTAAAAATTCTCTAGCTTCTTTATTTGTGATTTTTTCATTTTGAAAAATATAAGAAAGGATAGATTTTTCTTTTAAAGATAAATTTAAATCTTTTTCTAAAATATTAGTTTTCCAAAATCTAAAAATAAACCTAGAGTTTTTCTCCTCGATTTCAGGACATTTATAGGCCTCTTTTTTTACAGCGCTTAAAATTTTAGGAACACCACTTCCAGTTCTTTCACAAAGATTTATAAATCTAAAAATCTCTTGAATAATATTATTTCGAGGTTTTGAATGTTCTCCTTTGAAGAAGTCACTCTTACTTATTCTTAATTCTCCTGGATTTTGAAACTCATAGTAGTCAGAATACTTAGTTATTTTAACCGCTTCTTCTATTTTAAAATCTGCATGTATTATAGAGTTAACAAAAGCTTCTCTTAATGCTATATGAACATCTCCTAGTTCTCTTCTAGTAAAACCATCTACTTCAGTTTCAAAAGGATTACCTAATGATGCATATAGTTTATTTATAACTAAAAAGAAAAAATTATATAAATTTCCTTCACCCCAAGTTCCATCATATACAATTCTTTCACTCCATCTTTCATCAGATAAATTGCTTTTATCAACATATTCTAAATGAAAATGTGGTAAAGCCTCTTTAATTAATTCTATCTTTCCAAAAACTAAAAGACCACCTAATGTTGGCTCTAATTTTGAAGTTGTTCTGTTAACTCTTAAAGCCCCTAGTTTTTTTAATAAATCTTCATTAGACATTCCTACAAAAGGATGATTAGGCTTAAGGTTCGTAAATCTATTTTTATAAGAAGTGATTGTTAGTAAATCTAAATCCTCTATTGAAAATCCATTAACTAAAGTATTATCTAATGAATCATCATTAGAATCTCTAATCATAATTTTCACTTCATTTTCAGAGCATTTATAATCACCTTCATGGTTTCTCTTATATGATTGATATAAATTTTCATTTAAATATATTGGTTTTTCTGTATAATGTGCCCGTGGAACTTCAACCATTATAATTATTTTTCCCTCGATATTTTCAGTGTAAACGTGATTATTTGTAATTAAATTTTTACTAACTCTTTTTGGATTATTTAGTGTATCGAACATATCTTTTTTTATTTTATCAGAATCATTTACACCAACGGGAATAAAGTCACCATCTTTTTCTTCAATACCTAAAAAAAGTATTCCACCATCTGTGTTAGCAAAAGCACTATATGTATTTAAAGCCTCTTTTGGAAAGCTATTTTTAGCAAGTTTACATTCAAATTTATCCGATTCTTTAAGTTCAATTAGTATATCTTTTATTTTATTTTCCAAATTTAACTCCTTTATTGATTTTAGATACATTCAATATATTATACTATAAAATAATACAAATCTTAAGAATAAAAAAGATATAAACTTTAATAAATTCTAATATAATTATTTATAATATAGTTTTTATATTGTTTTATTTTGGTAATATTTCTTTTGCTATTTATTTCTATATATTTCTTTTTCTTGAATAAAAAACTCCCTTCATAATAAACAGATTTATGTTATTTTATCCGTTTACTATAAAGGGAGTATATCACTGGGTATTGAGGATATTCTCTCTTAAAATTGCTATTATTTTTTATTTACTCTATCGTGAGCTGATTGTAGAACTATTAAGACTTTAGTTAGACCTAATTTTTCTAGATTTTTTGTATAACCATCCCATTCTTTATCTACATTCATTCCTTTTAAAATCCAATTTTGAACTGATTCAGTCATATAGGTAGATATAGTAGGCCAATGAGTATCGTATATTTTCTTTTCTTCTTCATTTAAAGCAGGCGGAAGATATTCAGGAATGATATACTCATTGTTAATGTACATATCAACTCCCTTCATTGCTAATTCATCAGTCCATTGTTTTTCATAATCATAATTTTGGTGATATCCAATTGGTATCTGAGCTCCAACTTCATATAGTTGATTATTAACTGGTTTATTTCCATTAAGAATTTCTTCTTTGAAAATTGGTTTTCCATTGACTAAATCATAGTGTATTCCTTCTATTCCAAAGTTAGCTAGATTTCTACCAGCACCATCAAAGAAAAAATCAAAATATTTAATAGTTTCAATAGGATTTCGATTGTTTATTGTGATAGCCCAACCATCAGGCTTAACTAATGTTCTAGAATTTTCTTCAATTCTTTTTCCATCTGTACCAATTGGTGGAGCAATAGGTTGAAGATTTATTCCGGGGTTTTGTTTAGCTAAAGTTCTATTTAATGTTGCTGTACTTGCAAACCAATCTCGTGTCATCCCTCCAGTGTTGTTGCCAAATAAAATTTCTCTAGATTTATTTCCTCTTGTAAATACTTCAGGATCTATTAGTTTTTCTTGATACCATTTAGTTATATTTTTCATTCCCTCTTTAAACTCAGGGTCAGCCCAACCATGTTTAATTTTACCATTTTTTTCATAGAAAGATAGATAAGAATCTGTACCAGCTGTTCTACCACCCCAAAGAGTGACTAAACGAATCATCTCTTGCCAATGTCTAAAGATTAGAGGGACTTCATCTTTGATACCATTTCCATTGGGGTCATTATCTCTAAAAGCTTTTAAAACTGTATATAGCTCATCCACATTGTCAGGTGATTTTAGATTTAATTTTTCTAACCAGTCTTGTCTAATCCAATAGCCTCTTCCAGCGATTCCGTCAGCAGCGTATGGAATATAGTAAATTTTTCCATCAGCAGCAGTTATTACATTTTTTGCACTTGGATTTTCATTTAAATATTTTTTTATATTAGGCGCATGTTCATCTATTAATTCATTCAGAGGAATAAAAGCTCCTTCCATTCCATATTTCATAAATTCATCTCTTAAACTATTTCCTCCCACTATATCTGGTAAGTCACCTGAAGCGAGCATTAAGTAGAATAGTTCCATTGTATTTGTACCGGTTTTAGGAGCAACACCTTTTAAATAGATATTTGTTAGTTCCGCTGCTTTTTTAGGAACAAGCCTATTTTCATCAAAAGCGTCTCTATTCCAATAGTGCATATGTATTTTTAGTTCAATGGGTTTATCACTTATTTTAGTTTCGGCAAAACTATTTTTAGCTCCTATTCCTGATAATAATAAAAAACTTAAAATTGGCAAAAATTTAATTTTATTATTCATTTCTCCTCCCGTTAACTATATTGCTCATTTATACTAAAATATACATTTAAAAAATAAAAGTGTCTATATTTAATAATTAATGTAATTATTTTAAACTATAAAGAATAAAATTACATTATTTTATAGTTATGTATATTAAAAACTTAATATCAGTATGTTAACGTTAAGATAAGATTAAATATCAGAAATTCCAAAATATTTTCCAGGAGAGATGCGATGTATTTTTTTGAAATTATTGATATAAGTTATGGAACTTGAGTATCCTACTAGTTCCGCAAGTTGTTTTATTTTAAGTTGAGCTCCTTTGCGATTATTAAATAGTTCAATTGATTTTTCAATTCGATATTTATTAACATAAACATTAAAATTTTCGCCATTAATTTTTTTTAAAAGATTACTAGCATATTGTGGAGTAAAACCTAAATATTCAGAAAATTCGTTTAAAGATATTTCTCTATTAAAATTGTTTTCTATAAATTTTTTCATTTTTATTTGAGGAGACTCTTCATTGGAACCCTTTATCATTTTGATTTCTTGGATAATTTTTTCTAAGATTTGAAAAGTTTGTATTTTAAATTCTATGTTGTTTAATGAATCTCTTTTTTCAAAAAATGATTTAAAATCGGTTTCTATAAAATTAGATAAATCAAATTGCATTATAATTCGATCTAGACTATTCACAATAGCTTTTTTAAATCTTGCTAAACTTTCTCCTTCTAGGCTTCTTTTAAAATAATTTTCATAAAAAAGCTCTTCAAATAAATTTAGGACACCCTGAGTATTCAAATTATTTATTTTTAAAAAAGTTTTTTGTTCTACATCAACAGGATAATAGTAAAAATATTTGTTATTTAAAATTTTGAAGTCATTTTCATCAATAACGATTTTAGAGATAAATTTTTCTTTATAATTTAAATTTTTAGAAAAATGTTTATATTTATTGCTAAGCTCTATAATTTTATATGATTTTGAACTTATAAAGCAAAATAGATTAATATTTTTATAGTTCTTTTGTATTTCAAAAAGTATATGCTCCAATTCCTCTTTAAAAAAATCATCTTTTCCAATTAAAAAGAGTTCGCCGTTATTAACGGGATTACTTCAATGTTGAGATTATTTTTTAAAAATAGAGCAATTGTTGAGAGTGTATATAAAAAATCTTCTATATTATTTTCATCACAAAATATTTTTAAAATTCCAAATTTGAGATTTTCATTTTCGTTAGGGAAATATATGATTAAATCTTTAAAATTTCCAAGCCCTAGAATGAATTTTCTTATAACAGCTTCTTTTAAACTAATTTCATTTTTCTTTAATTGTTCTGATAAAAAATTATTTCTTTTTTCTATTTGTAAATATGTGCTTTCCAAATAATCTATGAGATTAATATTTCCTAAATCTTTTTTATAACTAATTTCAGCAATTTTTTTTAAGGGATTATAAAATACTTTCATTATCAGATGATATATAAAGAAATAAATGATAGATAGAGGAAGTATAGGTAAAAAGAACCAAATAAAAATATTTAAAATATCTTTTGGAGTATTTTTTTTAAATGCTATTGTAAATTCGGAGTTGTTTAGTTCAGGATATTTTAAAATAAACAAATTGTCTTGTTTGTTTATATTTTGGTTCTCTAGTCCAATCCAGTTCCCATCATACTTCATGAAAAAGTTATGATTTTCTTTGTTTGTTTCAAAAAAAAGATTTCGAGACATTCTAAGAATAATTTTATATTTTTTTGATTTATCTAAAGATTTAATAAGAGCCACTTCAGAATTATTAACTATAAAAGTTATTTTATCTGATGACAAATCCTTAAAGTCATTTTTAAAAAACTCTTTGAAAAAATAATCTTTTGGAATTGTTTCAGAAGATGTAATAATTTGTTCTTTTTCTAAATTTAGAACATTTAAAGAGATTCCGTGCTCTGTATTTAGAACTAAAATGTCTTTTATTAATTTTTGGATTTGAAGTAAAAAAATGGGATAACTCTCATTATATTTTTCAATCTCTTGTATCCTTGAGTCAACTACGTAGATATATTTTTCAATACCTTTAATTTTACGATTTATGGCTATTTTTTCTTCACTAATTAAAATTTTACTTTTTTCTTCTTCTGAATATCGATAGTTACTGTATCCATTTAATGAAATTAATAAATATGTAATGATAGCTAAAAAAGTTATACATATAATTATACTTTTCTTTAAAGTTGTTTTTTTACCCTCCATATACTCCTCCAACGCTTAACTAAAAATAATATAAGTTATTATATCTTTTTATTTTTAATTTGTCTAAAAAATAAAAAAAAAGTATATATAATAAATAAAAAGCTCTATTTACAAACTATTATAGAGCTTTTTATTTAGGTTACATATATTTATTCCATTTTAAATAATTTATATTTTCAGGGTCAAGTTTCCATAAGTCATCTATAACAGTTATATATTTTTTGTCATTATATTTCTGAGATGCAATTAATAAAATTCCAGCAAATGATTTAAAGTCAACCTTTTCTTTTTTATCAATCCACTCATCAGGATTTTCCTTATATTTAACTATAAAATCTATTGCTTTTTTTAGAGAAGCTTTATTAGCCGTAAATTGCCAAAAATCAATCTCTTTAAATTTGTCACTATATACAGCAAGACCCACGAGAGCTTCTAAATCAAAAATACTGTAATGAAGAGGACGTGTTCTTTCTAACTCGTGAAAGTTTTGTCCTTTGGTCCCTATATGAGAAGCTAATCTTTTATATTGAGATTTTTCTAATGTTTTTTTAGCAAAATCAAAATCTTCTGTAAAAATTGATATTCCGATAATCTGGTAATCATAGTATGTTCCATGATTATTTGGCCAGTTGCTTTCTTCATAAGAGTACTCGCCTTCTTTTAACCATTGATTGTATTGACTCATCCACAATTTTAAATCATTTTCATTTTTAGGTGTAAAGTATCCACTGGTTTTAATTAAATTAACACTATCCAAAATTCTGATTAAATGTCTCGCATCAATTATTCCGATAGCTCTACCATCAATTTTTCCTGGGATGGCTTGCCCATATTTTAAATGTGGGTTCATTTTTGTTTCTGGATTTAAAAACCAATTATAAATTAATTCTGAAGCTTGTTTGGCATACTTTTTATCACCTGTATAGAAATAACTTAGAGATAGTACCTCGGTAATTCTAGCTAATTTAGCTAACTTAGGAGAATCTGACTCCGTTTTGGATTCAGGATTTGTTTGACCATCTTTTTGTATATAAGGGAATCCTGTTTCAGTTTCTGGATTTGGCCACCAATATGGACCAAAACTCAAATAATCATGTTTATTACCGCTAGAAGGTAAAACTTTTTTTGTAGTGACCACTAAATTTTTTTCTTTCATAGCTTCTTCAGCATCTAAAATAAGTTTTGAAAAAGCAGGGGTAACAAAGGGATCTTTTTTTTCAATTTTTAATTTAATTTTATTTAAGTTATCTTTGTTTAATAAAATAAGATTATCATCAGCTGTTATTAGGGTACTTATTAAGATAAAAATAAAGAAAATTTTATTCATTATTTAGCTCCTTTTTTAATTTTTATTATTTAAATAATACAATGTAGTCGTTTTGTGTATTAAAAAGCAGTTCTAAATCGGTAATATTGTATATATTTTTTAAGTTATTAATTTTTGCATTTGAAAAAATATTTTCTTTAGACATTTCATTAAAAATCGGGAGTATTTTTTTTGTTCTTAATATATCATCAAAAAAATCTAAATCTTCTTTATTCTCCCAAGTGTTTAAAAATTCCATTTTATTGAGCATAAAAGAGGAGGAATTTTTTAAAATCTCTTTAATATTAGATAAAGAGCTTGCTTGAATACTTTCAATATTTCTATAGCTTATAAAAATAGCTTCTAAATTAAATATAAAATAGTGCCAAGCTTTTTTTCTTTTTACTTCGTATGGTTGATTACCATTTTCTTCAAATTGTGCTGTAACTTTATTTATAAAGATATCTTTTCGACTTAATACCTTATCATAGTCCTCTACAAATCGAGCAAAGGTAGTTAGTTCTGCCTCATACCATGAACCATGATTATTTAGAGCTTGTTCTTCCTCTTTTCCATTAACGCTATTTTCCATCCATAAAATAAAGTCACTGAACCATACTTTAAGTTCTCTCAAAATAGTGGAATCAATCAGCTTTTTTTTATCCAAAATACTTAGATAATCTATGAGTTTTATAAAATGCCGTGCATCAATAAGCCCGATTCCTCTTCCAGAACATATTCCTGGAATGGCTTGAGCATAGTTCATATGAGGGTTCATTTTTGTATTCTCATCAATAAACCAAATTACAAGTAATTCCTCTATTTTGTCTAAATAGGAGTGATCTTCATAGATAAGAAAAAGTGTTGTCAAAATCATTATATCGTTGCAAAAATTTTCAATTCTAATGGAGTCAGTAGCATATGTTTTAACGTATGGATTTGCTTTACAGTCATCAAGTGTCCAAGGAATCCCATCAATAGAATTTTTATTTGGCCACGCATAAATTCCAATACTGTAGTAGTCGTTTTTATTTGAGCCATGTGGTAAAAGTTCTTTGTCTACTACAGAGTATTTTAAAGTGAGTATTTTGTTATCTATCTCCTGTTTTAAATTTAAAAATTGGTATTTTAGAATTGAATTGTTTTTTAAATCAGCTTTCATATTTAGAATCTCACTCAAATTATACTCATTTTTTTCTACCATTTTTCCTCCAAGTATTTTATAAATTTACTTTGATATTAGTTCATTATTTTCGGTTTGTATATATCAAAAAATTAATATTTTTATTTCTTTAAAAAAATATGTTTAAAAAATAGTGATTAATTCTTAAATATAGACGAACTGAACTTTTATAAGTATGATAAAGTGGAAATATACAGAAGGAGGAAAATATGGAGGAGAATCTAAAAGAACTATATAAGTCAATTAATGGAGATGAAGGTGTTTTAGAGCTTGATTTAAATTTAATCGATGAAGAAGTTGGAATAAAAAAAAGAAAGTTGAGCAAGATACAGCAACTTGCAAAAACTTTAAAAAAGGATTGGATGCTCTACGTCCTAGTTGTGCCTATAATTATTTGGTATATTGCATTTTTATATAAACCTATGTATGGTTTACAGATTGCATTTAAAAAATTTTCAATATTTAGAGGCATTGCAGGTAGTCCATGGGTAGGATTAGAGAATTTTAAGGAATTTATGAGTAGTCCTTATTTTTTAAGAAGTTTAAAGAATACTTTTATGATAAGTTTTACAAGCCTTCTAGTGGGATTTCCGATTCCCATATTATTAGCATTAATGTTTAATGAGGTAAAAAATGAAGTTTATAAAAGAGGAGTTCAAACTTTAACTTATCTACCTCACTTTATATCTGTTGTAGTTATTGCTGGAATTGTAAAAAATTTTTTAGCTCCTTCGAATGGAATTATAAATATTTTGATATCAATGATAGGACTTGAAAAAACATATTTTTTAACAAAACCTGAATGGTTTAGAACAATTTACATAGGAAGTAATATTTGGAAAGAGGCAGGTTTTGGTTCCATTGTTTATATAGCAGCTTTGGCTGGTATCAACCCCTCATTATATGAAGCTTCAAGAATTGATGGAGCTTCAAGGCTACAACAAATTTGGCATGTAAGTATTCCAGGGATATTACCCACAATAGTAATAATGTTTATTATGAGAATAGGAAAATTATTAGATGTAGGGTACGAGTTAATACTTTTGCTGTATCAGCCAGCAACCTATGAAACAGCTGACGTTTTAAGCACATATATTTATAGAACTGGATTGCAGTCAGCAAGATACGACATAGCAACAGCAGCGGGATTATTTAATGCTGTCATAGGTTTTACATTGGTTTTTTTAGCCAATAGATTGAGCAGAAGATTAACTGCAACTTCATTATGGTAGGAGGATTTTAATATGAATAATTTTTATTCAAGAAGTGAAAAAATATTGGGAAAGTTAAATATTATTTTATTAGGTCTGTTTGCGTTATCAACAACATATCCGTTTATATATGCTTTATCATCATCACTAAGTTCTGGAGCAGCTGTAGCCTCAGGAAGAGTAATATTCTTTCCTACAGAACTAACCTTAAGTGCATATAAACAGATTTTTTCAGATAAACTTTTATGGACTTCATATGCAAATACATTTTTTATACCATATTTGGAACAGTTATTAGTATGATTTTTACTATAACAGGGGCATACGCATTATCTAAACCAAGACTTATTGGGCGTAAATTTTTAAATTTATTTATAGCTTTTACAATGTGGTTTAGTGCTGGTATGATTCCATTTTATTTAAACTTAAGAGATTTAGGGCTTTTAAATTCTAGACTAGGAGTATTAATAGCTTTTGCATGTAATTCTTTTAATATAATATTATTAAGAAATTATTTTGAAAGGGGTATTCCTGAAACGTTAGAAGAGGCTGCAAAAGTTGATGGAGCGACAGAATTTGATATAATGACAAGAATATATATCCCTCTTTCTAAATCAGCATTGACTACTGTTGCATTATTTTATGCCATTGCTAGATGGAATGGATACTTTTGGAGTATGGTTTTATTAAAAGATGAGAGTAAAATTCCTCTTCAAGTTTATTTGAAAAAAATGGTTGTTGAGATGAGTTTAGGGGATGAAGTAACAGAGGTGGCGTTGCAATCTGGATCACACTCTCCAGAGACTTTAGTTTATGCAATAATTATTTTAGCTATTATCCCAGTCATAGCAATATATCCTTTTATTCAAAAATATTTTAATAAAGGAATTATGATGGGAGGAGTTAAGGAGTGAATTTTGAAGAAAAAAGAAATTATATATTTATTGGAGATAAATTAAATACATTGAAAAATGATGTGAAAAATGAAAAAAAATTCCTATTTAAAAGGCTTCATGAACAGTGCTTATTGTATAAAAATCAGAAATTAACAGAAGAACATCCCAATGGAAGTTCTACTTTTATGAGTATGGGAGCTTTAAATTTTTCTTTAGCATTTATGATTACAAAACAAAAACATTATTTAGAAGAGGCTAAGCGTTGGATAATGACAGGAGTTAAATATCCACATTGGGGTCATGCACATTTGGTTGATGTAGATTTGAGTGCTTCTTGGCTTCTTTTTGGATATTCTTTGTGTTATGATTGGCTTAAAGATGAATTAAGTGAAGAAGATAGAGATATGCTGAAAAATAAATTAATATTACAAGGAACTAGAATGTATGATTTTGCTTTAAAAACAGTAGGAGAGGGTTGGAGTACAAATTATTGGCAGAATCACAATTGGATTAATTTTACTGGCTTAGCAGCTGTCGGATATGCTCTAAAAGGCGAAGTTTCAGAAGCTGGTAGTTGGATTGAATACTCAAAGGAAAACTTTCTAAAGGTATTTTCTTTTATGCCTGAAGATGGAAGTGATTATGAAGGAGTTGCTTATTGGAGATATGGGGTTTTATGGCTATATATCTATGCTGACCTTTTAAAGGAGCGTGAGAAAATCGACTATTTTAAAGAGTGTGATTTTTTAAAAAATACATTTTTTTATAGACTGTACCAATCAACACCAAATTTAGAGGAAATAATAAATTTTGGAGATTGTCATGATAGAAGAAGTGGTCATAGTCCAGCTATATATTTTAAGGTTGCTTCTGAGTATACAAATGGTTATGCTCAAAATTTAGGAAAACTAGTTATAGAAAAATTTTTATATAGAGAGCAGTATGAGTCTGGAATAAAACCAGGGATTTTATCAGAGGCTTGGTTAGAGTTATTATGGTTTAACCCAAATATTGAGATTAGGAATTTTGATGAGTTACCTCTTATTAAATATTGGGAAGATTTAGGATTAGTTGTAATAAAGGATAGTTGGAAAGAGGATGGAACAATTTTTTCGTTTAAATGTGGAGCACCTGGTGGAAAAAAACAGTGGGGCAAATCATGGGAACTTGATATTGCTTACAATTGGAAAACAAGAGGATTAAGTCATCAACATCCAGATAATAATAGTTTTATAATTTATGGGAATGAAGCTTTTTTATCAATAGATGATGGTTATAATAGAGATGTTAAGGCTAGCGAACACAATGTGGTAGTAGTTGATGATATTGGTTATACTTCTGAAAATCAAAATAATATTTGGAAGGAAACAAAGTTTGAAGATATAGGTGAGATAAAATCATTTTTTCATGAAAATTCATATGTATATATTTTAGGTGAAAGTTCTAAATCATATGAAAAACACCTTAAATTTAAAGAGTTTAAAAGACATATAATAAATACAAAAGAAAAACATTTTTATATAATAGACGAATTAAGTTCAGATATTCCTCATATTTATTCTTGGTTACATCATAGTGATACTAAAGGAGAAATAAGAGGGAATAAAGTAGAGATACTTAACGGAGAAGCTGAGATGGATATATATTCTTTGCTTCCAGAAAATAATGGAAAAAGTATCTATAATACGTATATTAAGGCTATTATGACAACTCAAGAACCTGATAAATATAGAGAGCTGAATATGAGTACCTTAAAAATTTCAAATGTTGTTCCTGAAAAAGAATTAAAATTTATAAATATTTTAAATGTTAATAGTACTTTTGAAAAGAGTTCTTTGGAAGAGATTGTAAGCGAAGAAACAGAAGGCTTTAATAGAATATTTATAAGAAAAAAAGAGTTTGAAGAAATTTTTTATTTTAATAAAAATAAATCTATAATAGAAGAAAATTTTAGTACAGATGCCAAAATATTAGTTATAAAAAAAGTGAAAAATAATTTTGATATTTTAGCTGTAGATTGTACTTATCTAGATTATAGAAGTAATCATCTATACAGAGGAGAAAAAAAGATTATAACAAGAAAGGTGAAAATTGATGAGTATTAATAATGAAGATTTTTTTTGTATGAAAAAAGAGATGAGTGAAGAAATAAAATTTTTTTCAGAAAACTTTAAAGATTCTCCTGAAAAATTGAGTGGATGGGGTCATGACTATTTTTGCCATATAGATGGAGGTGCTTTGGTATTTGACTATAAAAAACCTTATGAGCACATATGTCCTGTTTGTGGAAAAATTTATGATAGTATAAAGTATAATCAGTGTTGGACTTATATATATAGATATAATCTTATGAGTTCATTAACGAAGGCAGCTTATTTGTTTAAAGAGACAAAAGATGAGAAGTTTTTAAAATATATCACAAAGATATTAGATTTTTATGGTGATAACTATGATAGATTTAAAGTTCAAGCTAAAGGTAAAATAGTAGAAAATTTAGTTATTGATGTTGGTGGAGCGGGGAAAATAATGCCTCAAGGATTGAACGAGGCAATTATGCTTATTCGTATAACTAATGCGTTGGAATTGGTAAAAGATGACTTAGATGGAGAATGGTTAGAAAAAATTAATAAAAATCTTTTTGAACCAATAATAAAGCTGTTAAATCCTCAGAGAGTTCGGATTCATAATATTGCTCTTTGGATAGGAACGGCTATAGCTAGTGTTGCACTACTTGTAGGAGAAATAGAAAAAGTAGATGAGGTCTATTATGGAGAGTTCGGTATAAAAAATCAAATAAATAAAGGTTTTACTGATGATAACCTTTGGTATGAAGGTTCAATACATTATAATTATTTTGCATTGGAAGGTGTTATTAATTTTCTTTTGTTTGCAAAAATTTATAATTATCCAATAGAAAAAAATATAAAAGAGAAGGTATTAGAAATATTAAAAGCTCCATATGAATATGCTTTTGATAATTTAATGTTGCCTAATCCAAATGATGGATGGCCAAATTTGGGATTAAAAACATATAGTTTTATTTACTATATAGCTTATAGAATTTATGGTGATGACATTGTAGATTTGATTGCTACAATAGAGAAAAATTCTTATCCTAGAACAGATGTAGCCCTATCAAAACCTTATTATTATAAGAATTTTATTCCGCTAGAAAAACTACTTTTTGCTAAAGATTTAGATATAGAAAATAGAGGCATGGAATTTGGAAAGTCAAAAGAGTTTAAAAGATCAAGTTTTGTAATATTAAAAAATGAAAAAATAAATATTTTTGGAAAATCGGGAGATCAAACTAAAAGTCACTATCATCCAGATAAAATGAATATAGAAGTGACTATAGATGGTAAATTTCTAACTAGAGATCTTTCTAATCCAGGGTATGGATCTATGATATGTAATGAATGGAATCGAGAATCTCTTTCACACAATACCGTTGTTTTAGATGGAAAATCTCATGATACAATAGAAGCGGGAGAGATATTAGATTTTACCGACTCAAAATTTAAAATAAGCTCTGATATGATTTATTCTAACAAAGCTTGTAGTTTTGAAAGAAGTATAGAATTAAAAGAAAATGGATTTATAGATATATTTAAAGTAAACGAAGAGACTGAGAGTACCAAAGATTGGACATTTCATGTGGAGTCAGATGTTATATTAAAGAGTTTTTCTGCAGATGTTATTCAGGGAGAGATTAAATTTGAAGAAAATGGATATCAACATTTAAAAGATATAAAAAAGCTTCAGGCCAGCGATGAAATTATATTTAATTGGAATTTTTATGGTAATAATCTTAAAAGCATATTAAATACTTCAGAAAAAGAGGTTTTTTTATGTAAATCTTATGATAATCCTGCAGATAAATTTAGAACAACAATTATAGTAAGAAGTAATAAAAAAGAGGATACGTTTAAAAATATATGGATGCTGGAGGTATAAAATGAAAAATAAAATTGCATTAATAACTGGAGCAACTAGAGGAATCGGGTTAGCTGTTGCTAAAACTCTTGGAAAAGAGGGATACAAGGTAATTTTGAATGGAGTTTTAGAAGAGGAGGGAGTAGAAGCAGTGGAAAGTTTAAGAAAAGAGGGAATTGAAGCTGAGTTATATATATGTGATGTGACCGACGAAAAAGATGTAAATGAAATGGTTAATAAAATTGGAATGAAATATGGTCATATTGATACTGTTATAAATAATGCTGGAGGATTAGGTGGGCGAGAAAAATTCGAAGGTATGAGCACTGAATTTTATAGAAAAGTGATGGCTTTAAATTTAGATTCAACTTTTTTTGTAACGAGGGCAGCAATTCCATATTTAAAAAATAGTGAAAATTATCCATCTGTTATAAATTATACTTCGATAGCTGCTTATAATGGTGGCGGACCTGGTGCAGGAATATATTCAGCTGCTAAAGGTGCAGTTTTAACAATGACAAGATCTATGGCAAAAGAACTTATAAATTACGGAATAAGAGTGAATGCAATATCTCCTGGAACGATAGATACAGCTTTTCATAGTGCCACAAATAAAGATATTATGGAATCGTGGAAATCTGGAATAGCAATTGGAAGATTTGGTGAAGCTAAAGAAGTTGCAGATATAATCAGCTTTTTGGTTTCAACGAAAGCTTCTTATTTGGTAGGTGAAGTTATTCAAATAAATGGTGGGCAGGCTTATCTATAAAACTTTTGCCTTGAAAATAAATAACTATTAAAAAAATGAATATGATACAATAGAATATATTTTAAATAAAAAATAAATTTAAGGGAGAGATATGAAAAAGACAATAGGATTACTGACTTTACTACCACAATTGGCTTTTTCGCAGGATTATTGGAATGGAGTTCCATACCCAATAAATCGTTGGGGTGTATCAGTTATGGGTGTAGAGCAAAAAGAGAAGGGAGATTTAAAAAGAGCTAGTGTGAACGGTATAGCTCTTGGAGGAGGAATACCAAATGCCAATGTAGAATTTTTAAGTCCTCATAACATCGAGGTAGATGCCAAGGTTCAACTTTTAAAAGTTGATTACTTTTTATTACCATTTTTAAATATCTATGGAATAGCCGGGAAGTTAGAGGCTGAAGCGAAGTTTAATTTAGGTAGAGGAAGCTTTAACTTTGATAGTGTGGGAAACGGAATTTTTGATGGAATATTGGAAAATTTTGCAGATAAAATTTCAGATATTATGCCTGAGAATATTCATATAAAGCAAGAGTCAGAGGGAAAAATTTTTGGTGGTGGAGCTCTAATAGCTGGGGAGTATAAAAGAATTTTTAGTTCACTACAATATACATATACTAAAGTTGAAATGGATGGAGATATAGCAGCGAAAAGTGCTGAGGTTACTGCAGGAAGAGTGGGATATGTGGTACATAGAGATAGTAAACTTTCTGTAATGACATATTTAGGGGCTTCTTATCAAAAAACGGATAGCGAAATTTCAGGAGTTATCCCAACTACAAATTTAAATTATAAATTTCAAATGGATTTAGAGGAGTTAACCCCTGCAGTGGGAATTTTTACAATTATAAAAAATGATTTTACAGTTTTGTTAGAGTATTCATTTGGAGATAGAAAGACCTTGGCATTAGATTTAGGATATAGGTTTTGATATAAAAAAGATTAAGGTTTAGTTAGAAACCTTAATCTCTTTTCCTTTATTTTAAACTATCTTAACAGGACAAATTTTATACTCAGGCGTTTTAGAAAGAGGTCCTAGGAAGTCACTTTCAGTAAGTTCATTAACTAAAGCGCTGGAGAAATGGAATGGTACAAAAACTACTCCATCTTTAATTCCATCACGCTGTTTTATCTTAACATTAATCTCACCACGACGAGACCTAATTGTTACCATATCTCCATTCTTCTTAGAAAGTGCAGCCATTTGAATAGGATTCATCTCAACATAAGGCTCAGGACACTTTTCATTTAGCCCCTCAACTTTACCAGTCATAGTTCTAGTGTGGAACTGATAAAGTACTCTTCCAGTTGAAAGATAGTAAGGATATTCTTCGTTGATGACTTCTACAGAGTTAACTAACTCCACGGGAATCAATTCAAATTTTCTTTTTAAATCGGAAAGATCTTCATATAAAAATTCAGTTCCTTTTCCATCAATAACTGGCCATTGAAGTCCCTCTTTTTCTAGCATAGCATAGTTATATCCATTATAAAGTGGAGTGACTTCACAAAGTTCATTAAAGATAGCTTCAGGAGTTCGATTTATTTGTTTGTATCCCATTCTATCCATAAGTTCTATTATTATATCTAAATCCGTTTTAGCTTCACCAGGTGGTGTTACAACTTGTCTAACTCTTTGAACTCTTCTACCAGTATTGGTAAAAGTTCCAACTTTTTCAGCAAAACATGTGGCTGGTAGAACAACATCAGCCATTTGAGCAGTTTCAGTTAGAAATATGTCTTGAACAACAAAGAAATCCAATTTTTTAAGAGCTTTTCTAACATGGTTAACATTAGGGTCAGTCATAAGTGGGTTTTCTCCCATAACATATAAAAATTTTATTTCTCCTTCAGCGATTTTATCTATTATCTCTACGATAGTTATTCCAGCGAATGGAGAGAGATTTTCGACGTTCCAGTATTTTTCCATTTTTTCTCTAACCTTAGGATCATCAACTTTTTGATACCCTGAATAGATTTCTGGGAATGCTCCCATATCACAGGCTCCTTGAGCATTGTTTTGTCCTCTTAATGGATTTACTCCTCCTTTTTCTTTGCCAACGTTTCCGCAAATTAAAGCCAGATTTGAAAGAGAGATAACGTTATCTGTTCCATTTATATGTTGAGTATTTCCCATTCCTAGATAGATTGAGGCAACATCACTGGCATATATTCTAGCCGCTTTGACAATATCATCCGCTGAAACTCCACAAACTTTTGCAGCATATTCAGGAGTATAGTTTTTAACACACTCTTTTACTGCTTCAAAACCAATAGTATTATTAGCTAGATACTCTTTATTGTGAAGGTTCTCTGAAATAATAACATTAATCATAGCATTGATTAGAGCTATATCAGTCCCGGGATTTATTTTAAGGAATACATCAGCAATTTCAGAAATATCAATATCTCTAATATCTATGATTATAAGTTTAGCTCCATTTTGCACAGAATGTTTAATCTTAGTTCCTAAAACAGGGTGAGATTCTCTTATATTTTCACCACTAATTAGAACAGCTTTTGATTCAAAGCCTTCACTAACGCTATTTGACATAGCTCCGTATCCTAAAGTTTTTCCTAAAGCTGCAGATGATGAACTATGGCATAGACGAGAGCAGTGATCTACATTATTTGTTTTTATAACACCTCTAAAAAATTTTTGATATAGGTAGTTTTCTTCGTTTGTACATTTGGCGGATGAAAAAGCCGCAATTCCCTCGTTATTATATTCTTTCATAGTAGAGCTTAATTTTTTAGTGATTAAAGTTAAAGCTTCATCCCAACTAGCTTTTCTAAAAATACCATTCTCTTTTATAAGGGGATGAGTTAAACGATCAGGATGATTTATAAATGAGTATCCAAATTTTCCTTTAACACAAAGTAGTCCAGCATTAGGTTTAACCAAAACAGGGTGAGCTGCAACAACAGTATTGTCTTTAACTTCAAAGTCAATTTGGCAGCCAACTCCACAGTATCCACAAGTTGTTTTTACCATTTTTGTTTCCCAATGCCTAAACTCATTTTTATATTTTTGGAGAAGTCCAGCAGTTGGACAAAAACTCACGCAGTTACCACATGAAGCACAAGTAGAATTATTGATATTATCAGCTTTATTTACCCAAGTATGTATTTTTCCATTGGTAGTTTTTAATTTTAAAGCATGATTGCATTGAAGGTTTCTACAAATCTCAGCACATTTTCCACAACCAATACATTTATTGGGATCTATTTGAAAAAATGGATTGGAATCATCAATTTCAAAAAGATTTGGGCTATTTGGAATGGTTTTATCTATTCCATATTCATAGCAGTATTTTTGAAGTTCACACTGTCCTGCTTTTTGGCAAACAAGACAGTTAACATAGTGATTATCGATATAGTTTTGGAGTATTTTTCTTCTGTTTTCAATAACTTCAGAGGTTTGGGTATCTATAATCATTCCTTCAATAGGAAGAGTCTTGCAACTCTTTGTGATAGTTCCATCAATTAGAACAGAGCACATTCCACAAATTCCAAGTTTTCTTTCGAATCTTTCATCGTTACAAAAAGTTGGAATATTTAAATCCAATGATTGTAAAATATCTAGAACAGGTAATTTTTCATCAACTGAGTAATTTTTTCCATCAATAGTTATATTAACCATTAAAATCCTCCTTAAGTTTATTTGGGTTTAAACTTTATAAATAGGAACAGAACAATAAAAGCACCAATTACAGATAGAAAAAGACTTCCAAGATTAAGACCAGTAATTGATCCTATCCCAAAAACGCTACCTATAAAACCACCGACCAATGCTCCAACAATTCCAAGAATTGTAGTAGCAAAAATTCCAGCTGTATATACTTCTGGTACCATAAGCCTAGCTAATGCTCCAGATAAGAGTCCTAAGATAATCCATGAAAATAATCCCATAGAACAAACCTCCTGCAAATATATTTTTATTATGATTTATATTCGTCAAAAAGTAAAAATTTCTTTTAAAAAATCTATAAATTTACGAGAATTCACGCTGAAGAACTTATAAGTGTGAAGAGTTTGATTTTCTATATAAAATAGGATATAATAAAATAAAAAATGGAGAGAAAAATGCCAATAATAAAAAAGATGTCCAATGAATATTTAGATGATTTATCAAAACGCCCTGAGAAAACCTCTTCCTCTATTAGGGAAAGATTTTCTCAGGGCAATCTTTTTAGTTTTTAGTTCCTTTAATCGAATATATAGCTTAATAATTTCTATTGATTTTTTCTAAAATATGGTATAATCAGACCACATAA
>NZ_CDRRQU010000023.1:0-38353 GCF_977044495.1 Cetobacterium sp.
GTTTTACTATTTTTTCTACCTTAGATAAAGGGACTTTGATTACAGATAAGCCACTTCCCAAAGAATATAAAAATATAATAAAAGTGGAGGTCGTAAAATGATATATACATTAACTTTAAATCCTGCTTTAGATTATTTTTTAACTTTTGACTCTTTTGTTGAAGGAAACTTAAATATCCCTAAAGAAACATACAAACTTCCAGGAGGTAAAGGAATTAATGTTTCTAAAATTCTAAAAAATTTTAATACCGATTCTGTTTGTTTAGGATTTATAGGTGGATTTACTGGAGAGTTTATAAAAAATTCCTTAAGTTGTGATGGTTTAAATACCAACTTTTTTGATATTCACGAAGATACACGTATAAATATAAAAATAAACAACAATGGACTTGAAAGTGAAATTGCAGGTACCTCTCCAACAATTTCAAAAGAAAATTTTGAAGAGTTGCTTAATTTTTTCAAAACTAATCTTAAAGCTAACGATATTTTAGCACTGTCTGGAAGTGTCCCGTCATCACTTCCCCCAAGTGTGTATGCTGATATTATTGAAAATATTCCCAAAGATGTGAAAGTAATTTTAGATACCAGAGGTATTCCTTTTGAAATTGCATTGAAAAAAGGAGTATTTTTAATAAAACCAAATAGGGATGAAATCAATGAATTTTTCAACTCTAATTTTTCAACTACTGAAGAATTGATTGCAGCTGGTAAAAAACTTCAAGAAATGGGAGCTCAAAATGTTTTAATTTCACTAGGTTCTAAAGGCTCTATCTTCATAACAAAAGAGAATATTTTTATAGGTGGTGTACCCAAAGGTACTCTTATCAGTTCAAACGGCTCTGGGGATTCAATGATTGGAGGATTTATCTATGGACTTAATAAATCTCTATCCTTAAAAGAGTGCTATGAAATCGGGATTGCTTCTGGAAGTGCTACTGCATTCTCCAAAGGATTAGCAACTTTTGATACTATGACAAACTTATTAAAAGATATTGAAATTATTAAACTATAAAACAGGAGGAGTAAATATATGTTAGATAAAATGCTAGTAAAAGATTGTATAAAATTAAATTTAACTGCTAAAAACAAGATAGAAGTTATTGATGAACTTGTTGACGTTCTTTATGATGCTGGTAGACTTAATGATAAGGATGAATTTAGAAAAACTATTTTAAAAAGAGAGGAGCAAAGTTCCACTGGTCTAGAGGAGGGAATCGCTATTCCTCATGGAAAATCATCATCAGTTAAACTTCCTACTGTTGCCTTTGGTCTTTCTAAAGAGGGAATTGACTACGGTTCTCTAGATGGAGAGCCATCTAAATTATTCTTTATGATTGCTGCTCCCGCTGACGCCACTGACTCACATATTGAGACACTCTCTCAATTGACTTCTCTTCTGTTAGATGATGATATTAGAGAACAACTTCTACACGTTAAAACAAAACAGGACGTTTTGGATATTCTTTTAAAAGGGGAGGTATCTGAAGAAAATAGTAGCTCTGCCAAAGAGGATAAGAGCAATGACTATCAAGTTCTTGCTGTAACCGCTTGTCCTACTGGAATAGCTCACACATACATGGCCGCTGAAGCTTTAAATAAAAAAGCTAAAGAGATGGGAGTTAAGATTAAAGTAGAAACTAATGGTTCTACAGGAGTCAAAAACCATCTTACAGATGAAGAGATAAAAAATGCAAAAGGAATTATAGTTGCCGCTGATAAAAATGTTGAAATGGCTAGATTTAATGGAAAACACGTCGAAATCGTTGGAGTTAAAGAGGGAATCAAAAGACCTGAAGAACTAATTCGACACGCTCTTGACCAAACAGCACCACTATATTCAAGTAAAGAAACTAAAACACCTTCTGGAAGCAGTGAAAGAAAAGGATTTTACAAGCATTTAATGAGCGGAGTTTCGAATATGCTACCATTTGTTGTTGGTGGAGGTATTCTAATTGCAATATCTTTCATATTCGGTATAAAAGCTTCTGATCCCGCTGATCCTAGCTTTAACCTCATTGCTAAAATTTTAATGGATATAGGTGGAGGAAATGCCTTTTTCCTAATGATTCCAGTTCTTGCTGGATTTATAGGAATGAGTATCGCTGATAGACCTGGATTTGCTCCTGCTATGGTCGGAGGTTTAATCTCTGCTAACAATGGTGGAGGTTTCCTTGGTGGTTTAGTCGGAGGTTTTCTTGGTGGATATGTTGTCCTTTTCTTAAAAAAGATATTTGCAAAACTTCCTGAAAAACTTGAAGGAATCAAACCTGTTCTTCTATACCCTCTATTTGGAATTTTAATAACTGGGGTTCTTATGTATACTGCGGTAATCTCTCCAGTTGCTGCTCTAAATACTGGAATTACTAATTTTTTAAACTCTCTTGGTACTGGAAACCTTATCCTACTAGGAGCTATTGTCGGTGGTATGATGGCTATTGACATGGGAGGTCCTATCAATAAAGCCGCATTTACTTTCGGTATTGCTGCTATTGCTGCAGGAAACTACTATCCACACGCTGCTGTTATGGCCGGTGGTATGACTCCTCCTTTAGGAATTGCTCTAGCAACTACTTTCTTTAAGCATAAATTCTCTAAAGAGGAAAGAGAAGCTGGTTTGACAAACTATATAATGGGAGCTTCTTTTATCACTGAAGGAGCTATCCCTTTTGCTGCTGCCGATCCAATCAGAGTTATCCCAAGTTGCGTTATTGGTTCTGCGTTAGCCGGTGGTCTATCAATGGCATTTAAGTGTCAGTTACCTGCACCCCATGGTGGACTATTCGTTTTACCTATCATCACAAATCCAATGATGTACCTACTATCTGTTGTTATCGGTTCTCTTATAACTTGTATTTTAATAGGTATCACTAAACCAACAAAACACATATAACACATTGAATTTAAAGGGATTCTAGCAATCCCTTTTTATTTTTTTATCGAACAAAAAAATTTAAACTGTTATTTATCTTGACATTTAAGTGTAATATAGTATACTTATTATTGATAAGAAACAAAGGGAGATCAGAATGAACTCAAATTTAAAAAAAATTTTAATTGAAAATAACAAAATACTTGCAGTAAAAGACCTAGAGACTTTAGACAATGCTCTTTTAAGTTCTTCTAAGATAATATTTCTTCTAAACAGTGATATCTGCTCTATTGAGGAAACCACTCGCCTTATCAAAGCAAGTGGAAAATTATGTTTCATACATCTTGATATGATTCAAGGTCTAAATACTAAAGATAATTCTGCTCTCGACTACTTAAGAGAAAATACCTTTGCAGATGGAATTATAACCACTAAATCTCAAGTTGCAAAATATTCGCATAAAATTGGTTTTTTAGTTATTTTGAGATGTTTTTTAATAGATTCACTATCTTTAAATACCACTGAAAAACTTTTTAATGAAACATATATTGATGCAATAGAAATTCTACCCGGAGTTATGCCAAAAATTATTGAACAAATTTCAAAGCGAAGCTCTATCCCTATTATTGCTGGAGGACTCATCTCCGATTACGAAGATGTCAATCTAGCTCTTAAAAGTGGGGCTGTAGCTATATCTACAACAAAACTAAATATTATAAATTAGTTTAGCTAGAGATATCAGAGAGGCTATTCAATTAAACAGAATTTCTTAAAATTCTCTTTTTTTGAATAGCCTTTTTTATATAATAATAATTATGGGAGGATATCATGAATGTTTTTGTAGCTGAATTTATAGGCACTGCAATTCTTATTTTACTGGGTAATGGTGTAGTTGCAAATGTAGTTTTAAAGAAAAGTAAGGGACATAGTTCTGGATGGATTGTTATCACCACTGCTTGGGGACTCGCTGTTATGACCGGTGCCTACTGCGTAGGGTGGATAAGTGGAGCTCATCTTAACCCAGCTTTAACTATCGGATTTGCTGTTGTGGGATTTTTTCCAGCAGAACTTGTTTTTGGCTATGTCACTGCTCAACTTCTAGGAGCAATGTTTGGACAAGTTTTCGTGTATCTCACTTACAAAAAGCAATATGATGAAACAACAGATGCTGGTGCAATCCTAGCTTCTTTTTCAACAGAACCCGCTATTAGAGATTTAAAATGGAACTTTGTAACAGAAACTATCGGTACTTTTATGCTTGTTTTTGGACTATTAGCTATTGGTCATGTCAATAATCAAGCTTTTTCTGCGACACTACCAAATGGAGATGTAGTTAAAGGTTTCACCGGTATTTTAGGACCCTTACTTGCTGGATTCTACGTTTGGAGTATTGGTTTAAGTCTAGGAGGTCCCACTGGCTACGCAATCAATCCTGCGAGAGATTTAGGTCCTAGAATTATGCACGCTATTTTGCCTATTGCCAATAAGAAAAATTCTGATTGGTCCTATGCTTGGGTACCTATCGCTGGTCCTATTATAGGTGGAATTATTGGTGCTATCACTTTTGCAACTATTTTCAATTAAAATATAGTAAACTAGGGAGGATTTTCTATGAAATATATAATCGCTTTAGATCAAGGTACAACAAGTTCAAGGGCTATAATTTTTGATGAACAACAAAATATTGTAGCCAGTGCACAAAAAGAGTTTAAACAGATATATCCAAAAGAGGGTTGGGTTGAGCATGACCCTATGGAAATCTGGGCTAGTCAAAGTGGAGTTTTAGCCGAGGCTATCGCACAATCTGGCGTTTCTCAACATGATGTTATTGCTATAGGAATCACTAATCAAAGGGAAACTACTATCGTTTGGAATAAGATAACTGGAAAGCCTATTTATAATGCGATTGTATGGCAGTGCAGAAGAACTGCCCATATATGTGATGATTTAAAAGCAAAAGGCTTAGCTGATTATGTGAGAGATAACACCGGTCTTATTATTGACGCATATTTTTCAGGAACTAAAATAAAATGGATTTTAGATAATGTCAAAGGAGCTAGAGAACAAGCCGAAAGAGGAGAATTACTTTTTGGTACAGTCGATACATGGTTAATTTGGAAGCTGACTAATGGAAAATCTCATGCCACAGATTATACAAATGCTTCTAGAACCATGATTTATAATATTAAAGATCTCTGTTGGGATGAAAAACTTTTAAAAGACTTGGATATTCCAAAATCTATGCTCCCAGAAGTTAAAAATTCGAGTGGAACATTTGGATACGCCAATCTTGGGGGAAAAGGTGGACATAGAGTTCCCATTTGTGGTGTTGCTGGGGATCAACAAGCTGCTCTATTTGGACAAGCCTGTTTTGAAAAAGGAGAAGCTAAAAATACCTATGGAACTGGTTGCTTCATGCTTATGAATACAGGTAGTAGAATGTACCAAAGTAAAAATGGTCTTTTGACTACTATCGCTATCGGACTAGATGGAAAGGTGGAGTATGCTCTTGAAGGCAGTATTTTTGTTGCTGGTGCCGCTGTTCAGTGGTTAAGGGATGAGTTAAAGTTAATCACTGATTCTAAAGATACCGAATATTTTGCTAATAAAGTCAAAGATAATGGTGGAGTTTATTTTGTACCAGCTTTTGTTGGACTGGGTACACCTCATTGGGATATGTATGCTAGAGGTACCATTGTTGGATTGACTAGAGGTACTAATAAAAATCATATTATTAGAGCTACTCTAGAATCTATTGCTTACCAAACCAGAGATGTTCTTGAAGCTATGCAAGAGGATTCTGGAATTGAATTAAAAGCTTTAAAAGTTGATGGTGGAGCATCCGCTAATAATTTTTTAATGCAGTTCCAATCTGATATCATAGGTAAAGAAGTTCACAGACCTTCCACTGTTGAAACAACAGCTTTAGGAGCAGCATATCTAGCTGGTCTTGCAGTTGGCTTTTGGAATGATAAAAATGAAATTAAGCAAAATTGGTGTCTTGAAAAAACATTTATACCTATTATGAGTGAAGAGGATAGAGATTTAAAGCACAACAAATGGAAAAGAGCTGTTGAGAGATCTTTAAATTGGGAACTTGACTAATTAGTAAAAAAGTAGTATATTTGAGTTGAATTAAATATTAGCAATAGAGATGAAGAGAGCTAAAAAGTGTTGGTAATTTATTGCCAACCTTTTCTGCTCTCTTTTTTGCTATTGAAATTAGGAGGATATTTTATGTATGATATTTTAATCATTGGTGCTGGTATTATTGGAACTAGTATTGCTAGAGAACTTTCTAAATATAAACTAAAAGTCGCAGTTTTAGAAAAAGATACTGATGTAGCCAATGAAACTACAAAAGCTAATAGTGCAATTATTCATGGGGGATATGATGCTAAAGAGGGATCTCTTATGGCTAAATTAAATGTTTTAGGTAACTCTTTATACGAGGATTTATGTGCTGAACTCTTCGTTCCTTTTAAACGTAATGGTTCCCTTGTTTTAGCATTTAATGATGAAGAGATTGAACATCTTAATGTACTTTATAACAGAGGTATTATAAATAAAGTGCCTGGCTTAGCCATTATCAACCAAAAGAAGTTAAGAGAAATTGAACCGAATGTTGACGAAAAAGCTATCGCCGCACTGCACTGTACTTCAGCAGGAATAGTTTCACCTTGGGAGTTTGCTGAAGCTCTTATAGATAACGCAGTTGAAAATGGTGTTGAACTATTTTTAAACACAAAAGTAAAGAATATTGAAAAAATAGATGATATTTTTTATGTTCATACAAACAGCGGAATTTTCCATGGAAAATATGTCTTTAACTGCGCTGGGGTCCATGCTGATATCATCCATAAAATGATTGCACCCGAATCATTTAAAATTCTTCCAAGAAAAGGCGAGTATTTCGTTTTAGACAAAAGTCAAGGAAAAAGAGTTTTTCAAACTGTATTTCAATGCCCTTCTAAACTTGGAAAAGGAATACTTGTAACTCCAACAGTTCATGGAAATTTACTTGTTGGACCAGACGCCCAAGATACTGACAATAGATATGATGTTTCTACTGCTACTGATAAACTTGAATATATTAAATTTAAAGGAAGCCATTCTATAAAAGATATCAATTTTAGAGAAAATATTAGAACATTTGCCGGAATCAGAGCAGAATCCGACAGGGGAGATTTTATTGTTGAAGAATCTTCTATTAAAGGGTTCTTTGACATTGCAGGAATAAAATCACCCGGATTATCTGCCGCACCTGCCATCGCTTTAGCAGCTATTGATTTATTGAAAGAAAATGATATATATCTTGTAGAAAAAGATAGCTTTGTTTCTCCTAAAAAGCACACTTTTTTCATGCACCTTTCGCCAAAAGAAAAAGCAGAAAAAATCAAAAGTGACAATAGATTTGGTAGAATTATTTGTAGATGTGGGATGATTACAGAGGGAGAGATTGTTGAAGCTATCCATAGACCCGTTAAAGCTACAACTATGGATGCAGTTAAAAGAAGATGCAGACCCGGTTCTGGTAGATGCCAAGGTGGCTTCTGTGGTCCTAGAGTCCAAGAGATTATAGCTAGAGAGCTAAATGAAGATATCAAAGATGTTATCTTAGATAAAGCTGATTCTTATATTCTAATAGAGGAGTTGAAAAATTAATGAGATATGATATTGTTGTTATAGGTGGAGGTCCTGCCGGTCTTGCTGCCGCTAAATCAGCTTATGAAAATGGTGCCAAAAGTATCGTTATTTTAGAAAGAGATAAAGAGTTAGGTGGTATTTTACAACAGTGTATTCACAATGGTTTTGGACTACATAGATTCAAAGAGGAGTTGACTGGTCCTGAATATGCTCAAAAATACATTGAGTTTGTTAAGCATTATCCTATTGATATAAAACTTGAGACTATGGTATTAAATATCTCTAAAGATAAAATTATCTCTATGATAAATCCCATAGATGGATACCAAGAGATTGAAGCTGAAGCTGTTATTTTGGCTATGGGGTGCAGAGAGAGAACAAGAGGAGCTATAGCTATTCCTGGAGAGAGACCATCTGGAATATTTACAGCTGGTGCTGCTCAAAGATATATAAACATGGAAGGTTATATGGTTGGAAAAAAAGCTTTAATTCTGGGAAGTGGAGATATCGGGCTTATCATGGCTAGAAGAATGACCTTAGAGGGTGCTAAAGTCGAGGCAGTTGTGGAACTAATGCCATTTTCTGGAGGATTAAACAGAAATATTGTTCAATGTCTTGATGATTTTAATATTCCTTTACTTCTATCTCACACTGTTATTGATATCAAAGGAAAGGATCGACTTGAAAAAGTGGTAGTTGCCAAAGTTGATGAAAATAAAAAACCTATTTCTGGAACTGAAATTGAATATGAATGTGATACACTTCTTTTATCTGTTGGACTTATTCCTGAAAATGATTTATCTAAAGAAGCCGGTATAATTTTGGATAATAGAACTAATGGTCCTATTGTTAATAATTCAATGGAAACAAGTATCCCCGGTGTTTTTGCTTGTGGAAATGTTGTTCATGTCCATGATCTTGTAGATTTTGTTAGTGAGGAGGGAGAACGAGCAGGAAAATTTGCAGCGTGTTATATTGCTGAAGAAAATTGTAAATTAGAAAATATTTCTAATATAAAAAACGGCAATGGTATTCTTTACACTGTTCCTCAAATTATTAAACTGGACAATCCACAAAACAGATTGGAAATTTTTATGAGGGTAAATAACATCTATAAAAATAAGAAAATTGTGGTTAAAGAGGGTGACAATATTATTGCTAGCTTTAAAAGAACACATTTAGCTCCGGGAGAGATGGAAAAGATTCTTCTTCCAGAATTATTATTGAAAAAAATTTCTAAAGATATTGTTATTGAATTACAGGAGGGATAATAATGAAAGAGATGATATGTATCTTATGTCCTATGGGATGTCATTTATCTATAGACACTAAAAATGATTATAAAGTTACAGGAAACTCCTGCTCTAAAGGTATTGTGTACGCTAAAGAGGAGCTTATCGCTCCCAAAAGAGTTGTAACTTCTATTGTTAGAGTGGTGGGAGGAATTCATCATATGGTACCTGTAAAAACAGATAAACCTATACCAAAAGAACTAGTTTTTCAGTGTATGGAACTTTTAAAAGATATTAAAATTCAATCTCCACAAAAAATTGGGACAATTGTTTTAAATAATATATTGGGCACTGACGCTAATATTGTCTTAACTAGAGATATATAAGTTTTAATTTTATGTCTTTTTTGCTATAATAACTTTGGAGGTATATAATGATACTTAATAAAAACGAAGTTATAAATAGCTTATTAAATAAAAGTTTAAAAATTATTCAAAGACCTGACTATTTTAATTTTTCCTTAGATTCTCTTTTAATATCTAATTTTATCTCACTTACAAGAGGAGCAGATAAAATACTGGATTTGGGAACTGGAAATGGAGCGATACCTCTGTTTCTCTCCCAAAGAACTAAAGCTAAAATCACAGGCATTGAAATTCAAGAAACATCCGCTAACTTAGCTATAAGAAATGTTGAACTAAATAATCTACAAGAGCAAATTACTATTATTCATGATGATATGAAAAACTGGAAAAACCACTTTGAAAGCGGTTCTCAAGATGTTATTATAACAAATCCACCTTTTTTTAAATTTCATGGAAATGAAAATCAGTTAAATAATTTAGATCAACTTACTCTAGCTCGGCATGAAATAACTATTGATTTAGAGCAACTCATCAGTGTGGCCTCAAACCTTTTGAAACATAAAGGATATTTTGCAATGGTTCATAGACCTGATAGATTTTTAGAAATTGTTGATACTATGAGAAAATACGGAATTTTTCCTAAAAGAGTTCAATTTTGTCATTCTAAAATTGATAAACCTGCAAAAATTCTTTTAATTGAAGGGATACGGAATGGAAAAGATTCTTTAACTATTCTTCCCCCTCTCGTCTCTCATGATGATAGTGGAAAATATTCCAAAGAAATTTTAAATCTTTTTCAAGATTTAGATATAGAAAAAGACTAGAGATACAAACCTTTCTAGTCTTTTCTGTTTTTTAAATACTCTATCAATTCTTTTTTTAGTTTGACAGATTCTCTTGGATTCCCCTTAGCTGAAATTGCAATTTGGTAGTCAGCAACATCTATATGAGCAGCAAATCTTGCTGTCATATAAACCTTTGAAGTTATATTATTTACAAGAATATTATTGTCTTCGCATAAATCCACTATCATTTCATTTAACTTCTCATCATTGGTTGCTGTAACGACTAAAAACTTATCTTTTATATCTTCAGCTTTAAAATTCCTTTTTTCTATTTCCACATCTAACTCTAAAATTTCAGGAAGTATAAAGGGAGCTACGACAACTACCCGAGCTCCATAATCTACAAGACTTTTTACCTTTCTTGCCGCTATATTTCCCCCTCCTATAACCAAACAACTTTTGTTAGTTAAATCTATAAATAGCGGAAAAAAAGATTTTTTACTTTCCATTAATTTCACCAATTTTTTTAAATGCTATATCTATAGCCTCTAAAGTTTTATCCAAATCCTCTTTAGTGTGAGCTGTTGACACAAAATGTGCTTCATATTTTGATGGTGGTGTAACTATTCCATTATCCAGCAATGTATTAAAATATATCGAATAATGTGTCGTATTTGAGCTTATAACGTGCTCTAAATCTGTTATTTCATCTAAATCACTAAAAAATATTGTAAATAAAGAGCCCAGTCTATTTATTTTTATAGGTACATCATATTTTTTTGCAATCTTCTCTATTGATTCAGTCATATATACCACTTTTTCCTCTAATTCTTTATATAGAGTTTCCCTATTTTCCAATAGATGACTTATCATTTCAAATCCTGCTCTAACAGCAACAGGATTTCCAGACAGAGTTCCTGCGTGGTAAACTCTTCCAACGGGAGCAATCATATCCATAATCTCTTTTTTTCCACCAAAAGCTCCCACAGGATAACCTCCACCTATTATTTTACCTAGAGTTGTTATATCTGGAGTTATTCCATAATACTCTTGAGCTCCTCCTAAAGCGACTCTAAATCCTGAAATTACCTCATCAAATATCAAAAGAGTTCCTGTTTCATCACATATATCCCTCATAGCCTGTAAAAATTCTTTTGAACTATTTATAAGCCCCATATTAGCAGGTACTGGTTCCATTATTAGACACGCCACTTCTTTAGTTTTCAATATCTCTTTAACTTTTTGAATATTACCAAATGGAGCAACTAATGTGTCTTTTAGTACTCCCTCTGTTATTCCATTACTATCTTGATACCCATCTGTCAATAGTCCTGATCCAGAGCTAACCAACAATGAATCTGAATGTCCGTGATAGCATCCTTCAAATTTCAATATTTTATTTCTATTTGTAAAAGCTCTTGCAACTCTAACTGCTGCCATAGTTGCTTCTGTTCCAGAAGTTGTAAATCTTATCATATCCATAGATGAATAACATTTGCATACCAATTCGGCCAATTCAACTTCCATTTTAGTGGGTAGTCCAAATGAACTTCCTAACTCTATAGCTTCTCTAACTCCTTTTAAAACTTTTTCGTTATTGTGCCCTAAAATAAGTGGACCCCATGAACAAATATAATCAATATATTCATTTCCATCCTCATCATATATCTTCGATCCCTTTCCTCTATTTACGAAAATTGGATATATTTTATCAACTGATTTAAAAGCTCTAACAGGGCTATTCACGCCTCCTGGTATAATTTTTACAGCTTTTTCATATATTTTTTCTGAATTACTATATCTCACTTAATTTACACCTCTTTTTACCCATTTTGCTATATCTTTAGCATGGTATGTTATTATTATATCTGCACCTGCTCTTCTCATAGCATACATATTTTCCATAACTATTTTTTCTTCATCTATCCAACCATTTTCTGCCGCCGCTTTTACCATAGAGTATTCACCACTTACATTATAAATAGCAACAGGATTTGATATGTTGTCTGCCACTCCCTTAACTACATCTAAATAAGGCATTCCAGGTTTTACCATTATTATATCTGCACCCTCTAAAATATCATTTTCAACTTCTATCAGATAATCTTTAGAATTTCTAAAATCCATTTGGTAAGTTTTTCTATCCCCAAATGTTGGTGCTGAATCTGCTGCATCTCTAAAAGGTCCATAATATGCTGACGCATATTTTACACTATACGCCATAATCGGTAAGTTTATAAAGCCATTTTCATCCAGTATATCTCTTATTGCTTTCACTCTTCCATCCATCATATCTGATGGTGCTACCATATCTGCCCCTGCTTTAGCATGAGACAAAGCTACTTTTTGTAAAAGTTTTAAAGTTTCATCATTCAACAGCTCTTCGCCTCTTAAAACCCCACAATGTCCATGAGAAGTGTATTCACATAAGCACACATCTGTAACAACTAAAAATTCTGAGAACTTGGATTTGATAAATCTTATTGCCTCTTGTACTACCCCCTTATCATTGTATCCTTCGCTTCCCACTGGATCTTTCTTTTTAGGAATTCCAAACAAAAGTAATGATTTTATCCCTAAATCTCTTAATTCTACCAACTCCTCTTCCAGTCTATCAATTGATATCCTATATTGCCCCTTCATTGAAGGAATCTCAACTTTTATATTTTCTCCCTCTTCTATAAATAGCGGGTAGATAAGATTATCTAAAGTAAAATCTATATTTTTCACTAAATCTCTCATAACCTGAGAGCCTCTTAGCCTTCTAGTTCTATTAAACATATTATTTCTCTCCTATTACCGCAATTACTCCATCAACGTCAAAAACTTTTGCTTCTAAAGCCACATCATACCCTAATTCATTTAAAGTTTTTGTAGTAACTGGTCCTATTGACACAATTTTTTTATTTTCTAATAATTTTAAATCCCCTTGGATGCTCTCATTAAATGCTTCGACAGTTGATGAACTTAAAAAAGTTATGTACTCTACCTCAGTTAATACTTTCTCTACCTCATTTTTTGAATAGATATGTTTTCCAGTTTTATACACTGTTAGTTTTTCAAATTTTCTATTGTATTCTTTACTCCATTTCTCACAGTTGGCAGGAGATATATCCGAAGTTATGAAAAGTATTCTATCATTTTCCTCGGTATAATTTTGCACCTCTTTTGCTAACTCTGTTCCCATATATTTTTCAGGTATAAAATCAGGTATTATTTTATATTTTCTTAATAATTCATCTGTTTTAGCTCCAACAACTCCAATTTTCAAATGCCCCAAAACCCTTATATCTTTTATATTTTCCATGAAATACTTCACACCATTTGGAGAATTAAATAGAAGAGCAGTATAATTTATTAAATCTTTTTCATCAAATTCATAGGTATTTTCTATTTTTATAAAAGGTAGCTCTCTTACAGTAGCCCCTTGGATTCTCAATTTTTCACTGAACTCCTGTGACTGATTCATATCTCTTGTCACTAAGACTTTCTTTCCAGAAAGAGGCTGATTTTCAAACCACTTAAAAGTCTCCCTCATATTTACAACGTCCCCAATTATCGTTATAGCTGGAGGAACAATCTTTTCAGATTTAGCTTTTTCTACAATATTTTCTAAAGTTCCAACGGTCACTCTTTGATTTTCGCTCGTTCCTTTTTCTATCACTGCTACTGGAGTTTTAGAATTTTTACCATTTTTTATTAAATCTCCCGTTATCAAATCAAGATTTTTAATTCCCATTAAAAACACTAGAGTCCCGTCTAATTTAGCTATGGTAGAAAAATCATGCCACTCTCCATTTTCCATTGTATGTCCTGTAAATACATGGAATGATCTTGCTAAGCCTCTATGTGTCACCGGAATTCCTGCATACTCGGGTACAGCTATTGAAGAGCTTATTCCCGGTACAATTTCAAAAGGAATAGAGTATTTAGCTATCTCCTCTATCTCTTCGCCACCTCTTCCAAAAACAAAGGGATCTCCCCCTTTTACTCTTGCTACAACTTTTCCTTCTAAAGCCTTTTTAGCCAATGTTTTATTTATTTCATCTTGGATAACTCCACCTTCAGTATTCCCCTTACCTAAATATATCATCTCAGCATCAGCTTTAGCCAGTTTTAATACCTTTGAATCTATCAATCTATCATATATCACGCAATCAGCTTCCTCTATACATCTTTTTCCTTTTAAAGTTAAAAGATCTATATTTCCACAACCTGCTCCTATTATGTAAACTTTTCCTACTCTATTGTTAAGCATCTATTTTCTCCCTTATTTTTGTAGCCAATCTATGAGCAATCTCTTTTCCTAACGTTTCATCCTCTAATACTTCAGCTTTATACATAGTATCATTTTGACAATATACACCCCTTAAGAAAATCTTCCCATCAAACTTTTCTCCCGAACATCCCATAGGTGTGTGACATCCTCCATCAAATATCTTTGAAAACTCTCTTTCAATCTCCACAATTTTTTCAATCTCTGGATTATGAATAGACTTTAAAATATTTTTTATAAAATCGTCATTCTCTCTACACTGAATATACAGTGCTCCCTGAGCTGGCGCTGGCATCATTAAATCACAATCTAACTCTTCAGTTATTCTATCTCTTAGTCCAACTCTTTTTAATCCTGCTGCTGCCAAAAGAATTGCATCATACTGACCCTCATCCAATTTTCTAAGTCTTGTATGAATATTTCCTCTCAACTGCTTTATCTCTAAATCAGGTCTCAATATTTTTAACCCCATAGTCCTTCTCAGAGAGCTCGTTCCCACAACTGCCCCTTCTGGAAGTTCCAATAGCTTTTTCCCATTCCTTGAAACTATTACATCTCTATTATCTTCCCTATCAGGGATTGCTCCACAAATTAAACCTTGTGGCGAAACTATCGGCATATCTTTCATTGAATGAACTGCTAAATCTATAGTTCCATCCAATAGCTCATATTCAATCTCTTTTGTGAAAAAACTTTTTAAAGATTTATCACTATTATTCCAATTACTCACTAAATCTTTATCTCCGCTTGTCACTATCACTTTTATTTCAAATTCTAATTCTGGAAAATTTTTCTCCAACCTTCCTTTTATCATCTCACTCTGAGCCAAAGCCAATATACTTCCTCTGCTCCCAATTACAATTTTTTTCTTCATTATGCTATCCCTTCTTTGTATTCAAACCATTTTTTTAAGTTTATCATCTGCTCACCAAGTAAATATTCATATTTAGTTAATAGATTTTCTCTATTTTCCAAATTTTCATAGTATACTCCCCATACATCATCTATATTATATAAATTTACATTTTTTAATTCATCAAGTTCTTCCTCCACATCTCTTGGCACTGCTAAATCTAAAAATATGTACTCTTTTTTTTCATCTAACAAAGGAAGTATCTCCTCTTTTTTTATAATTGCATGAGGTGCTGAAGTTGCTGATATTATTATGTCACTCTTTGCTACTTCCGCCAGTTTATCTTCAAAACCGATTACATCCGTATTATAAACGTTACTTATTTCCAGAGCTTTATGATAACTCCTATTCGTTATCGTCAAACTTTTATACTCCTCTTTTGTCAAAAGTCCCATTATATCTCTGGCTAAATCTCCTACTCCTAAAATAAGAATTTTTTTATCCTTTAAATTCGAAACCCTATTTTTAATAAACTTTAAAGAGATTGCTTCTAAAGATAAAGCGTTATGACATATTTTACTCTTATTTCTAAACTTTTTTCCCAACTCTATGGCTTTATTAAAAATAACATTGATATTGGAGCTTGATATTCTCTTCTCCATGCTAGTTAGCTGTGCTTTTTTTATCTGAGATAAAATTTGATCCTCACCTTTTATAACAGATTCAAAACCGCAGGTAACTCTAAAAAGATAGTTCACGGCCTCATGCCCCTGTTTTATAAAAATCTCCTTTAACCCTATTTCTTTTTGAAACTCAGCTATTGAATAATTTTTGTTTAAATCTAAATAATATTCCACTCTTAAGCAGGTCGATAAATTGACATACCCCACAATTTTCTTTTCTTTAAATAGTCTCTCAACTACAGAAGTGGGGTCATTTTTTATAAAATTTTCTCTTTGGCACAAATCTAAGCTTTTATGATTTATTCCAAAAACAATAAAATGTTTAAAATACATCTATATTCCTTCTCTCCACGATTTATTGATTACATATATATATTATAATACTTTTTTTTAATATTTTTAAGCCTATTTTCGAAAAAATTATATTATTTTTGAATGAAACTTCTCTAAATCATCAAAAAATATTATAACCAATATATAAATAATATAAATAAAAAAAGAGTGATTATATCATCACTCTTCTAAACATTTGTATAAAAAGTTACCAGTAAATTTTTTAAGTTTATAGAGCTTCTCCCTATATTTTTTAACTCTAATATTTTTTCTAAATTTTCAGCTCTATTTCCTATAAGAGATATTGTATAGCTTACAATCTCTTTTATTAACTCCCTGTCTGAAGTATTTAGAAGAATTTCATCCACAAAATATAGTTTATCATTCAACGTCAAATAATCCTTTGTATTTAAAAAATCTCTTATTGACTTATAAAGCTCTACTTTGTATTGAAACTCTTTTGTCTCTACCCAACTTCTAATATTATGTCCAACTCTTTCAAAAGAATTACCTTCGTTTAAATCTATCTCGCTATTTTTATATTCCCCTAACTCCTTTGACTTTCCCAAAAAAAAGCTATACTCCTCTTGAGTAACTCCTATCTCTTCTGCACTCTCTTGAAGAATATTCAACAGTATTGATCTAGATTTTATTGTTGGAAGAACATTTAATCCTGTGGAAGTCAATATAAAAAAACTTCCACTATTAGGTTCCTCTATCAATTTTAATAAAGCATTGGCGGATTCTTTTCTCAATTTTTCAACATCTCTTATTATATAAATTTTTTTCTTTCCTTCATAAGATGTTGTCGAATCTCTATAAACTAGTTCTCTAATTTTCTCTATCTTAATACCTGTTATATCGTCTAAAATCTCTAAATCACCATGTGTTTCACTTTCTATTCTAATACAACTCTCACAAACTCCACAAAAATTATCTGTATAATTGATACAATTCAAACTTTTAGCAAAAGATTTTGCAAATTTTTTTAAAAGATCTCTATCGACTCCATAAAATAGATACGTTCCAGCTTCCCTTTTAAATCTTAGTTCTTTTTGTAAAAACTCAATAGCTTTTTTATTGGAATTCAAATCTTCAAACATTATCTTTCAGCCTTTTCAATTTTTCTTAAAATAGAAATCTGATCCAGAGCCATTCCTGCCCCTCTAACAACGCTTTCAAGTGGCGCATCTGCCAGTCGTACATTTAATGAAGTATGCTTCGAAATTAGTTCAGGAAAGTTTCTAATCAAAGATCCTCCTCCCGCCATAACTATTCCTCTATCGATTATATCTGCCGCTAATTCTGGTGGAGTTTTCTCTAAAACATCTTTTACACAAGTTACAATTTCCATCAATGAATCCATAATAGCCTCTCTGATCTCTTCAGATCCAACGGTAACAGATTTTGGTAACCCTGTTATCAAATCTCTTCCTTTTATTGTCATTGTTTCCTCTTCTGCTAAAGGAATGGCTGTTCCTATCTGCATTTTTATACTTTCAGCTGTTTTATCCCCTATCAATAAGGTATGTGTTTTTTTTATATACTTTATTATATCCATATCAAAATTATTTCCAGCTGTTCTTATAGTTTTACTTACAACTGTTCCACCTAGTGATATCACTGCAACGTCTGTAGAACCTCCTCCTATATCAACTATCATGTTCCCCTCAGGTGCTGATATATCGATACCTGATCCCAAAGCTGCTGCTCTTGCTTCCTCTATCAAATAAGCTTTTTTAGCTCCAGCTGAAAGAGTCGCTTCCAATACTGCTCTTTTCTCTACTCCTGTTACATCTATTGGTACACAAATCATAACCTCTGGCATAAATAACGAATATTTTCCAAATACCTTTTTTATAAAATACTTTATCATAGCTTCCGTTATATCATAATCAGCTATT
This sequence comes from Cetobacterium sp., assembly GCF_977044495.1. Taxonomy (NCBI): domain Bacteria; kingdom Fusobacteriati; phylum Fusobacteriota; class Fusobacteriia; order Fusobacteriales; family Fusobacteriaceae; genus Cetobacterium; species Cetobacterium sp. The sequence continues at coordinate 17,948 of NZ_CDRRQU010000023.1, forward strand.
ACTCCTTCGCTTAAAGGTTTTACCGCTACAATTGAATCCGGTGTTTTCCCCAACATATCTTTAGCTTCATTTCCAACAGCTAAAACTTTTCTACTCTCTCTCTCTACCGCTACAACTGATGGTTCATTTAATATTATTTTCCCATGCTTTTTACTGTACACCAATGTGTTAGCTGTCCCTAAATCAATTCCAATACTTCTACTAAATCCAGGTAGTTTCAATTTGAATCCCACTTACTATCACTCCTTAACCTAAGTTTTTTTCTACTATTTTATTTATTTCTTCCATTTTTCCCTCGACATAAAGCGCACCAATTAAAGCTTCAAAAGCCGTCGCCTCTTTATACTCCATAACACTACACGATTTAGGAAAAGTTTTTATGTTACTATTTTTAGATCTATTCACCAATGTTAATTTATCTTCATCTAAGTCATCAATTATATTTTTTAAATATTTACTTTGAGCCTGAGCATTTACGTGTTCTTTTACCAATCTATTTAAATTTTTTATATTGTAACCCTTGTTTATAAAGTATGTTCTTATGGAAAGCTCCCACACAGAATCACCTAAATATGCCAAAACTAAACCATTTGCTTCACGCACATCTAAATTGACCATGTTGTCTTTTCCTTTCCATCCTTTATTTTAATCCCCATCTCTAAAAGTCTATCTCTTACTTTATCTGAAAATTCCCAATTTTTATTATCTCTCGCCTCTCTTCTCAGTTCAAGTAAAAATTCAATTAGCTCTGTTGTCATATCTCCCACTTGAACCTCCACTTTTAATAGAACTCCAAATACCTCTTCCATAACAACTCTTATATATTCAATTGTATCTTCTAACACTTCAAATCCAATTTTAGAGATTTTATTAATCTCTCCAGCTTTATTTAACTCTTTCACAAGTTCAAATATAGCTCCTATTCCACCAGCAGTGTTGAAATCTTCATCCATACATCTTATAAATTTATCTTTTGATATCTCCAAGATTTCTTTTAACTCTGTAAGGTCTGATCCATTTTCAGCTGGCTTTGATGTTAAAATCTCTTTTCCTCTAGATATAGCATTTTCTATTCTTTCTAATCCAGCTTTACTTTGAATTAACTCATTGTCAGAAAAATCAATCGGTTTCCTATAATGAGAGCTTAAAATAAAAAATCTCACTACTCTTCCCTCGAACTGCTCTAGCACCTCTCTTAAAAGAAAAAAGTTTCCTAGGGACTTAGACATCTTCTCTCCCTTTACGTTTATATAGCCATTATGTATCCAGTATCTAGCAAATTCTCCACCTGTTCCACACTTTGACTGTGCAATTTCGTTTTCGTGATGTGGAAATATCAAATCTTGTCCTCCACCATGGATATCAAATGTAGGTCCTAAATATTTATTTGACATTGCAGAACACTCTATATGCCATCCGGGTCTTCCTTTTCCCCAAGGTGAATTCCAGAAAGGTTCTCCTTCCTTAGCTTTTTTCCATAGAGCAAAATCTAATGGGTCTTTCTTTATTTCTGATACGTCTATTCTTGCACCGCTTTTCAAATCATCAATACTTTGTCCTGACAATTCACCATATTCTTGCTTATAACTGTTTACGTCAAAATATACATCTCCTTGAGATTCATAAGCATAACCTTTTTCAATCAGTGTTTTTATAATTTTTATCATTTCGCCGATATGTTCGGTTGCTTTAGGTCTTATCATCCCCTCCTCTTTTAAGTTAATCTTTGCTGTATCTTCAAAGTATGCGTCTATATATTTTTTAGCTATATCTTGAAGAGTCACTCCCTCTTCATTAGCTTTTTTTATCATTTTATCATCAACATCTGTGAAATTTTGAATATATTTCACTTTATAACCTCTAAATTCAAAGTATCTTCTCACAGTATCGAAAAATATAGCTGGTCTAGCATTCCCAATATGAATATAGTTATAAACTGTCGGTCCACAAACATACATTGAAACCTCACCCTCTTTTAGAGGTTTAAATATTTCTAACTCACCTTTAAGCGTATTATATATCTTTATCATTTTATGCCCTCCTACTTAGCCGCTCTCAATAGATTAACCACTATCTCTTCACTTAAAATTGTACTTATTCGCAATCTATCTTCTTCTGCTATTCCTTTCAACTCCACATTTCCTATCACTTTATTTTTTACTTTTATATCGATATATCCTGACATAAACTGTTTTTTTTCAATTTCAACATCCATTACCTTATCGCTACTTAAAGTTGCAATTTTCTCATCATTCTTTGGACTATTTATATATACATTTGAAGACACTCCTTCAATAAAACTGTCTCTAAAGAAATAATTTAAAAAGAATAGAAACGATCTTAACTCTGCATCCCTTGTACTTCTTAAATAAAGTTTATTTTTCTCAATAGTTTTTTTCCCTGAAAGTCCATCTTGAGCTATTCCATTAAAACTCTTTATAATATCGTTTTTCCCACCTATATTTGCAGTCAATATCATTTCTTCTTTTTTATTTACCTCTCCCGTTAGAACAAGTTCATCAAATCCACCTAAGGGATTTTTACCCAAATTCAATATTAACATTCCAAGATTTTTATCCTTTTCTCTATCCAAAATTTTCAAAATATTCTGATTGAAATACTTTTCATTTTTTAATATTCTTTCGATATCCTTCTCTTTTTTTCCTATTAAAAAGTTTCCTTTTTCTATTTTTAAGTATATTTGCTCACCTTTCAAATATCTTTTTGCGTATTCATCCTTAAGTATATAAAAATCATTCACTTTATCAAAATAAGTTTCCACTTTTAATTTTATAAAAGGATATACATACCCAAAATCAATAATTCCTACGCATGATTTTTTCTCAGAGATAAAACTACTATCTGAAACTATATATAGTCCTTTAACATAGCTCAATCCTTTTTTTATTTCATTGTCAACATTAAAATCTGCTTTATTCAAAAGATTTATAACATTTTCAAAATTTTTATGATCAATATCTTCATTTACGTATACCAAGTTTATCCTATCGCTTAAATAAACTCTTGGATTCTCTTTATTCGCATAAAATATACTCACTAAAATACTAACTCCGCATAAAAGTCCTAAAGCTATTTTTAAAGTTTTTCTCATCGGTACTCCTTCTAATAAATCTATCTACTTTTTCTTATTCTTGTCAATTCATTTAGTACTAAATCTATTTTCTCATTTTTATATGACCCCGATGCAAATCTAACCTTTATTATCTCTTTTTTGTCCACTAGAATGTTTTTTCCATCTTCTTTGAAGTATTCCATTTTTTCTATAATATCTCCTGATGGATTGATTGCAAAACTTCCTCCCCAGAAGTTGACCCCATCTTCTACTCCTACTCTATTTACCATAATAACAAAACACCCATTGCTAACAGCTGTTGTCTTACATATAGACTTCCAAATGTCACTTATTTCCAATCCTTTATTTGAAAGTCTTGTTGGACTATTTGCTATAACAAAAATTGTTTGAGCCCCATCTTGTCCCAAAATATATGAAGCACTTTGATGAAAGATATCTTCGCATATCAGCATTCCAACTCTTCCAAATTTTGTATCAAAAGCTCTTATATTTTCCCCCTCTTTAAAATATCTTCCTTCGTCAAAAAGACCATAAGTCGGTAGGTAAACTTTTCTATGTCTGTGCTTTACCTCTCCATCCTCTAAGTAAAAAGCTGTATTATAGTGATACAAATCTTCACCTAGCTCCACTGCTCCAACTATTATTGATATGCTTTTAGATAGTTGTAATAGTTTTTCTGGCACCTCAGTTATAGCTATATCATAGACCATGTCTTCCAATAAATACCCTGTTAAAGATAGCTCTGGAAACACAATGACCTCTGTTCCCTTCTCAATCTCTCTCTTCACTATATCAACTATTTTTTTTAAATTTTTTTCTATATCTCCTAATATTGGTTTTATCTGAGCTAAAAAAACTTTCATTTCCCTCTCCTCTATCAAATTAAAGAAATTTTAAATCCTCCACAGTTGTAATTTTTATATTGTCATAATCCCCTATTAAAATTTTTACTTTACCACCTATTCTCTCAACTAGCGAGGAATCGTCAGTTCCTAAAAAATTATCCTCCCTAGCTTTTTTATAAGCTTCTTTCAATATCCTACCCTTAAATATTTGTGGGGTATGAACAGCTATATACTCCTCTCTCTTTGGAGTTTCAATAACTTTACCATCAATACTAACTCTTTTAATAGTATCTTTCAACGGAACCCCTACAACAACTCCATCAATTTTTAAATCCTCCTCGAACATCTCCAATGCTTGATAAAAATATTTTTCTTTTAAAAATGGTCTCACAGCATCTTGTACTGCTATTATACTATTATCTTCACAATATTCCAACGCATTTTCTATAGAATACTGTCTTTCATCTCCACCTGAAATAATATTTTTAACCTTAAATATTTTATATTTCTTACATAATTGTTCCACTAACTCTATCGATTCTTGCTCTGTGCTAATAATAATCTCACTCACATACTCGCTTCTTTCAGCAACTTCTAAAGACCTTATAAATAAAGGTTTTCCATCTATTTCTAAAAATTGCTTAGGATAGCCCAATTTCATCCGTTTACCTACTCCAGCAGCAGCTATAATCAAAATTATTTTAGAGTCACCACAGTACATCCAATTCCTCCTTCATTATGTCCACCAGCTCTATACTCTTTAACATATCCTGAGGTTTTCAAAAATTCCATCACTCCTGCTCTCAATGCTCCTGTTCCTTTCCCATGGATTACATATATCTCTGTATAACCATTCATCAAAGCTCTATCCATATATGTCTCCAACTCATATATAGCTTCGTCAACCAATTTACCTCTTAAATCCACTTCATTTTTCACTTTTGTTTTAGTATGTGCATTTATAGGTCTATATTCTTTTTTCTTTGGTTCTACTACTGTTTTTACGTCATCCATTGAAACTTCTAATTTTAATATCCCCGCCTGTATATTCAATGTTTCTTTATTCAAGTTTATCTTATTTACAATGGCATATTGATTTAGACTATTTACAAATACTCTATCTCCAACCTTATAGTCTATCTTTCTTGCCACTTTTACTTTCACTTCTACATTTTCAGACTTCTCTTCTTGTAGGGAAGTTCTAAGCATATTAAGTTTCTTTTGAACCTCTTTCATCTCCTCTTTTGTTTTATCCTCTTTTTGAATCTTATTGACTAATGCAGCAGCTTTATTTTGCATATCTTTCATCATCAATTCAGCTTTTTCATATGCTTCTTTCAGTATTTGATTTTTCTCTTTTTCTAATACTCTCAATTTCTCTTCATATTCATCTTTATCTTTTTGGGCTTGAGCCTTTAGAATTTCTACTTCCAATTGCATATTTTCCAATTCCAAAGATTTATCCTTTATATTGGAAATCATTTTTTCTACTTTTTTATCTTCATCACTTATATAGCTTTTTGCTTTTTCAATAATCACTTCAGAAATACCCAATCTTTTTGCTATTGTCAAGGCATTACTTTCCCCAGGTACTCCTATTAGAAGTCTATATGTTGGCGAAAGGGTTTCTACGTTGAACTCCATTGACGCTGTCTCTATATCTATTTCATTGTATCCATAAGCTTTAACTTCACTATAATGTGTTGTTATTAATGATTTGCATTTCTTATCTTTTAAATAATCGATTACTGCCATTGCAAAAGCTGATCCCTCCATTGGATCAGTTCCAGAACCTAGCTCATCTAACAATATCAATGAAGCCTTCGTAACCGAATTTAATATCTCCTGTATATTTTTTAAGTGTGCTGAGAATGATGATAATGATTGTTCTATGCTCTGCTCATCACCTATATCTGCAAAGACACCATTAAAAAATCCTATGCTTGTTTTTTCATCTGCAGGAATTGGAAGACCACTTAGAGTCATCAGTGTCAATAGTCCAGCTGTTTTTAATGCCACAGTTTTTCCACCTGTATTTGGACCTGTTATCAATAGCGTATTATAATTTTTTCCTATTTCAAAGGTTAAAGGTACGACCATATTCTCATCTATAAAAGGATGTCTAGCTTTTACTAAAGATAGCATCTCTTTATTGTTTATCTCTGGAATTGTACATTTTTTTTCTATACCAAATTGAGATTTTCCATTCAATATATCCAAATACATTATTGATGCTCCAATCTCATTTATCACCTCTGTATTTAGTCTAACTTGGTCAGTCAACCTTAGAAGTATCTTTCTAATCTCCTCTCTTTCTCTAACTTCTAACTCTCTCATTTTATTATTTAAAGATACAATTGATATCGGTTCTATAAATACTGTTGAACCACTTGAAGACCTATCATGCTCTATCCCTTTAATAAGACCTTTAAAATCTGTTTTGACAGGAATCACACTTCTCCCATCTCTTGTGGTTATGATTTTTTCCTGTATAGCTTTAGTATAGGTTGGGTTAGCAAACACCTCTTCAAATTTTCTTTTAATATTTGCTACCATATTTTTCTTTTGAAATCTTAGTTCTCTCAAATCTATGGAGGCGTCATCTTTTATATTTTTATCCGGATCTATCGCCTTGTTTATCAAATCCTCAAAATTTTTAAGGGTTGGAACATTTATAAATTTTCCTCTTAAATCTCTATATTTTTCTAAGCCCTCCAATCTTCCCTTAAAGATTCTAAAAATTCTTAAGTTTATATTTATTGACCACAAATCTTCTGGCTCTAAATACATTCCAACGAGTTGAGCTTTTCTTGTAATACCCGCTATATCCCTCATCCCAGCTGGTTCAAACCCACCATCATATTTTAAAAAATCCATAAAATCTTTTATTATTTCTAACTCTTTTCTTAAAGAATTTATATCTTTAAATGGCTCTAATTCAAGTACCTTTTCTTGATTTTCTTCAATAGTCATATACTGAGATAACTCTTCTCTTAACTTATTAAACTCCAATACTTTATAGCTATGAACATTCATATTACATATCACCTTTTCTATATATATTTTACCCTAACATTATAACATATTTAATGCTTTTTATAAACTGTTCCAAATAATTTAAAAAATACCTTGATATTTTATTTCAGTAATGGTATAATAATTTGCATGTTTATAACGAAAGCGAGGTGTAAATAGAATGCAAAGATGTGAAATTACTGGAAAAGGAATGGCTTTTGGAAATCAAATTTCTCACTCACACAGAGTAACGGGAAGAGTTTGGAAGCCTAACTTACAAACAACTAAAGTTGTTATCAATGGTGTTACTGTTAAAGTTAAAGTTTGTACTAAAACTTTAAAAACTTTAAAGACTGCTAATGAAGTTGAAGTTATGCAAATCCTTAAAGCAAATGCTAATACTCTAAGTGCTAGACTTAGAAAGATATTAAGCAAATAATGCTTATAAAAAAAGACAGCTTTAAATATAAAAAAGCCTGTCTTTTTTTTATTTTTGTAACTTTTATTTTATATTTTTAATATTCCAATGTAGAAAAAAAGGCTGAAGAATAAATCTTCAACCTCATTATTTTACTTCTCTACTCTTGTATATGGAATAAGAGCAATGTTTCTAGCTCTCTTAACAGCTTTAGCTATCTTTCTTTGTAACTTAGCGTTAGCTCCAGTTACTCTAGAAGGATTGATTCTTCCTTTATCAGATACGAATCTTTTTAATAAATCAACATTTTTGTAATCGATTTCTTCAGCTTTAACTCTTAATTTAGCTCTTCTTCTTCTGAATTCTGCCATTCTAATAACCTCCTTATTTGAGAATAAACGTTTTCTTTAGTTTTAATTAGTCGTTCTTAACTATGATGTATCTCATAACTTCTTCAGTTATGTTAAGCTTTGACTCAACCTCAGTTAACTTAGTACCGTCTATCTCTAAAGTAGTTAGTACGTAGAATCCTGTTTTCTTCTTATCGATTGGATAAGCAAGCTTCCTCTCTCCCCACTTTTCAGATTTAAGAACAGTTGCTCCAGCTGTAGTTAAGATATTGTTAACTTTAGCTATCACAGTTTCTCTTCCCTCTTCTAATATAGTTGGGTTGATGATGAACATTAATTCATACTTTTTCATGTTATTACCTCCTCCCTATGGTTTTAGCCCAAAATACACAGTGATCTTGAGCAGGGCATTATTAATTCTAACATAGAATCAATAATTTTACAAGTGTTTTTTTAGTCTCTTCTATTAGCTCTAATCCATGGTGGTAAATCTAATTCATCTCTCACTTCTGCCGTTTCCTCTACTTTTGGAGCTTCAGCTTTTTTCTCTACGTTTATAAATGATTCAGTTTTTTCCTGCTCATCACCAAAGCTATTAGCGATTATTGTAACTTGAATTTTATCTCCATACGATTCATCTGCTGTTATTCCAAACATAATATCCTCAGCTGTTTTTCCCGCCGCTTCTTTAACTATATTAGCTATGGCTTGAGCTTCCATAAGCCCTAGATTTGATGAACCAGCTATATTTATTAAAACCTTGCTCGCTCCCATAATAGACTTTTCTAAAAGAGGTGATGATAGCGCTTTTTCTGTAGCTTTAGCAACTCTATTCTCTCCTTCTCCCTCTCCAAACCCTAAAACTGCAACTCCCGAATTTTGCATAGTAGCCTTAATATCAGCGAAGTCTAAGTTAATAAGTCCTCTACCTATCATCAAATCCGCAATACCTTTAATACCTATTTTTAAAATATTATTAGCTTCTTTAAATGCATTCTGTAAAGTTATTGTTTTTTCTGGTAATTCAAACAATTTGTCATTAGGTATTATCACTAATGAATCAACGTGCTTTTCTAAATTCGATAGTCCTAAAGCTGCATTACTTTCTCTTTTTCTTCCTTCAAATGAAAACGGTCTAGTTACTATACCTATAGTTAAAACTCCCATCTCTTTAGCTATCTTAGCTATTACTGGCGCTGAACCTGTTCCTGTTCCTCCACCCATCCCAGCTGTTATAAATAACATATCTGTTTCTTCTAATAAGTTTCTTAATTTTTCAACATCCTCTTCAGCAGCTTGCTTACCAACTTCTGGGTCAGCTCCAGCTCCCAAACCTCTTGTTAATTTTTCACCTAGTTGAACTCTTATATCCGCTAAAGAGTTATTCAAATCTTGAGCGTCCGTATTTGCCGCAATATACTCTACACCAGTCACTCCAGCTGAAATCATATCATTTATTGCATTTCCTCCAGCTCCTCCAGCTCCGATTACTTTTATCTTTACTTCACATTCGTTATTAAACATTTTCACACAGCTCCTTATTATATAAAGTTAGAAATCCATTTTTTAATTTTGTTTAAAGTTCCATCTGTAGCCACTTCTTCTTCATACTCTTCTTCGTAGTCCTCTTGTCTAAAAGCTGTTTCATTTATAGGAAGTTCTGTAACAAATATTTCTTCCTCTTTTTCAATGGCTGTAACTTCGTCCTTTAAACTTTCCTCCATCTTTTCGTTTCTCTTTTTAAATTCCGCTTCTAATTTTGTTAACAAAACACCAATCACTGTGGACATAGATGGATTTACATTCTCCAATCCTCTAAGTGGAAACGGTGCAACTTTTCTAACAGCACATTCCATCTTACTACCCACTTTACTAAAAATCTCGTCTATTGATACCGCTCCACCTGTAAAAGCTAGACCTTTTCCTAGATACCCGTTGAATCCTGACTCCTCTATTGTTTTCGAAATAAAATTAATTAAATCACCTGTTCTAGCGTCGATTATCTCTTTAATTTCATCTATTTTGTATTCTCCATTTTCTGTTTTTATCACTCCATCAGAATACTGTTTACTTCTCAACTTTTCAAGAATCTCTTTAGCTTCTTTCTTAGGTATTTTTAAAAGATAGCTTATATCGTTTACAAAATGCATTCCACCTATTGATAAAGATTTTGTATAAATTATTTTATCATTTTTATATATAGCTATATCTGTAACTCCTTCTCCTATATCGATTAGAGCTACTCCCATCTGTCTGTCTCCATGTTCTAAGGTTGATTTTGCGGAGGCTGACGCATTTAAAAATATATCCTCCACTTTTAATCCTGCGTTATTTATAACTTCTACCAATGGATCTAACTGATCTTTTTTTATAGTTATTAAATGGACATCCCCTTGAATACTTTTTCCAATTTGACCAATTGGATTTTTTAATATTCCAGAACTGTTTACTCTAACATTATAGGCCTCTTGTTCAATAACGATTTCATCCTCTTTCAATATAGTGCCCTTTATCAATTCTATCAAATTGTACATATCCTGAGCTGTTATCTCTTTTTCATCAAATTCAATACATCCATGATCAGTTTTTGAAATAATTCTGTCGTTACTAACACCTAGTGAAATAGCTTCAAACTCTCTCCCATTTCTTTGCTCTAACTCTTTTAGACCTTTAGCAATACTCGCACTTAAAAGTTCTGCATCCTCCACTATCGATCTTTTTATGCCTTCACTTGGCACCTCTAAGTAATCCAGCACTCTTAACTTTAATCCTTCTGTACTAAGTTCTCCCAAAATAAATTTTATTTTACCATTTCCAACATCCAAAGCTAATTTTGTAATATTATCTCGCACTTTTCCCCTCCTTTTCCATTACTACTATATCTGTAAACCTTATATCTATATAATCTATTACTTTAGCCTTTATCAACTCCTTGTATAGATTCATCATTATTTCATATTTTTGTTTGGAAACCTCAAGTTCGGTCTTTATCTTAGTTCCATCTCTCAAAATAATACATATTAAATTTTTATTCTCAGCGTATAACTGTGAAACTTCATCCTTTAAATCTAGTTCTTTTAGCTTTTCCATTATCTCTAAAAGATATTTTTCTTCCTTTGCATTTCCTAATACAAGAATTGGCATACTTTTTTTAGGATACTCATCTAGTTTCCCAAAAACTGTCCCCTGCTCATCCATTGTATATATTTTTGAGTTATATTGTGCATAATAACTGCTATCTTTTTCTGTTATTTCAATAATTATCTCATTCAAATTTTGTTTGGAAATAGACACTTTTTTTATTCTTACATCTTTTAATAATTTTTTTTCTAACTCTTCTAAATTTAATTCATTGATATTTTTTCCCAAAATCTCTATTTTTATTTTTTCTAAATCTGATTTAAGATTTGCTGAAACTTCACTAATTTGAACTTTCGAAATGTTGAAAAACTCTCTGTTTTTAAAGTCCTTTTCAACTTGAATTATAATCAAAGTCAATGCCAATATTATAGCAATTTTAAATATATTTTTCAAGAATCTCTCCCTGTTATTTCAGATATTTTCTATTTAACAACTTTCCACTACTGCTTTAGTTAAATCATCAAAAGAGTAACCTTTTAATGCCGCCAATTTTGGAACCAAACTTGTCTCTGTCATTCCAGGACAAGTATTTACCTCCAAAAAGTAAGCTTTTCCATCTTTTAATATAAAATCGCTTCTTGTAACTCCTTTTAATCCTAATATTTCATGTATTTTTCTAGCAGCTTCTAAAACCTCTTCATAGACCTTTTCATCTATTTGAGCTGGACACTCGTATTCTGTTTTTCCCACAGTATATTTCGCTTCGTAATCATATAGTCCAGATTTTGGTTTTATTCTAACTACTCCCAGTTTTTCTCCATTTAATATCCCAGCTGTCAACTCATCCCCTTTTATAAACTCCTCAATCAAAGGTTCCTTATCTTCTAGTATCTTATAGGCTTTTAAAGCCTCCTCTTTCGTATTACAAATATATAGTCCAACACTAGAACCCTCTTTTGCGGGTTTTATAACAACAGGATAGTTGTCAATCTCTTCAATGGAGCTGTATGTCCCAGCAACTCTTATCCCTAATTCTTTAGCTATCATTTTTGTTAAAATTTTATTCATTGCAACCGCACTCCCAGTCACACCTGAACCCGTGTATTTTTTTCCTAACATATCCAACACAGACTGAACTCTACCATCTTCTCCATACTCACCATGAAGGGCTAAATAAACTAAATCATAAGTATTTTCGATAAACGCTGAAACTAAGTTTTCCTTTGTTAAATCTATCTTATATGCTTCATACCCTTGTTTTAATAGACTATTTAAAATAGCTTGTCCACTTCTCAAAGAGACTTCTCTCTCCGCTGTAATTCCACCCATAACAACTGCTATTTTCATTTGATTCCTCCCAATTATTTTCTCACTATTATAATCTCTTCTTCCAACTGTATTCCAGTTTTATTTTTTACTCCTGCTTTTACCTCTTCAATTATCTCTAGAATATCCTTAAATTTAGCCTCTCCTTTATTCACTATAAAGTTCGGGTGTACCATTGATACTTCCGCTCCACCTATTTTTTTCCCTTGAAGCCCTGCCTCTATTATTAATCTAGCTGAAAAATATCCCTCTGGATTTTTAAAAGTACTCCCTAAATTTGGTTCATTCAATGGGTGATTCTCACTTCTTTTCAATTTGTATTTTTCTACAACTTCACTTAAATATCCCTCTTCGAATTTAAAAGTAGCACTTACCACAACCCATTTTTTCTCTTTTATCTCTGTAACTCTGTAAGAAAATTTCAAATTTTCTTTTTCTATTCTTCTCAGTTCATTATTTTCATCAACAATTTCTACCGATATTATTCTATCGAAAATTTCAGTTCCATGAGCTCCTCCGTTCATAAAAACAAGACCACCCACACTTCCCGGTATCCCTGCTAAATTTTCTAAACCAGTATAGTTTTTTTCTGCCATATAGTCTATCAAGCTAGAAAAATCTAGACCTGCTCCAACTTCAACTACTCCTTCCCCTTTATCATCTATATAATCAATAGCTTTAAGAGACACAAATGTAGTCTCTAACTCTCCATCAAAAATTAAAGTATTTGTTCCATTTCCTATTATAAATATATTTTCTTTCTCTTTTAAAACGTCCAACAATTCGTTTTTATCTTCTACTTCAATAAATTCTTTAGCTATTCCACCAATTTTCATATTAGAGTACTCTTTCATTGAGTGATTTTTATATAACTTCATTTCCTGTTCTCCCTATATTTTCTGCAATAGTATGAGCCAGATTTGATATATTCCCTGCTCCCATAAATAAGAATGTTGCTGATCCTTTTTCACCTACTACTATTTTTTCTATCTCTTCATTTTTCTCTATTATTCTACAATGTTTATGCCCTATCTTCTCTTTTAATTTTTCCAAAGTCACTCCAAACTCATTTTTCTCCCCTGCACTATAAACAGGCATAAGTATAACTTCATCTACTCCCTCAAAACTACCTTTAAAATCGTTTAAAAGAAATTTTAGTCTACTGTATCTGTGTGGTTGAAAAATTGCTATTGTCTTATTTTTTTCTATTGTTTTTGCACCTTGAATAGTTGCCTTAATTTCCGTTGGATGATGTGCATAATCATCTATTATTCTTATTTTATCACTATGCAATATGTCATATCTTCTTTTTGCACCCTTAAATTTCAAAAGTTTTTCAGCTATTACTTTTTTATCCACACCATATTTTTTAGCTAAATATATAACTGGTAGGGCATTTTGAATATTATGGTTTCCGGGAATTGACAATTCAAACTGTCCGAATTTTTCACCATTGATGATAACCGTAAATACTGTTTTTGAATTTATTATTTTTATATCTGTTGCAATTATATCAGAATCTTTTTTCTTAATGCTATAAGTCTTTACATTTTTTCTACCTTTTATTAATTCCAATGTTTCAGAACAATCATCACAGACTAATATCTCTTTCTTTGTTTGATCCATAAACTGCTTAAATGATTTTTTTATATTTTCAAGAGAACCATGATTTTCAAGATGGTCAGCTTCAATATTTGTTATTATTGAAATTTCTGGTGTTAGATGTAAAAACGAGTTATCACTTTCATCAGCTTCTGCAATGAAAATCTCTGCTTTTCCACATCTAGCATTAGAACCTATCTCAGGCAAAATTCCTCCTACAACTATCGTTGGGTCAATATCTAAAAGTAGTGACCCCAACATAGAGCTTGTTGTCGTTTTGCCATGAGTTCCTGCCACAGCTATCCCTTTTTCTTTATTCATTAAAAGCGATAGTAGTTCTCCTCTTTTTATTACTTTTATCCCCAACTCTTTAGCTTTTTTTATCTCTGGATTATCCTGTTTTATAGCACTTGACGCTACAACTAAACTAGCTCCAAGAATATTATTCGCCTTGTGTTCTCCAAACACTTTAATTCCAAGCTTCTCTAGCTCCTCTGTGACATAATTTCTTGAAAGATCAGCTCCACATACATTATACCCCTTCAATTTCATAATTTTTGCCAGACCACTCATTCCTATTCCGTTTATTCCAATAAAGTATATCTTATCCATCTAATTCCTCCATATATCCAAGCATTCAACTATCTTCTCAGCTGCGTTACTTTTCTTTAAAATTTTAACTTTTCTACTCATTTTATTCAGCTCTTCATCATTTTTTATGAGCTCTAAGGCCTTTTCTATAGCTTCATCAGCTTTACTGTCACTATATATAAGTGCTGCTTCATTTTCTGATAATATTTTTGCATTTTGATATTGACCAACCTTTATCGAATTATATGGTATTAAAATCGATGGCTTTTCAAGTTGCATTATTTCAGACACGGTCAATGCCCCGGCTCTACAAACAACTAAATCTGCAGCTGCCATTATATTTATCATATTATTAAAATACGGTTTTATAATATCCGCAACCTTTATTTGTTGATCTTCCAACTTTTCATTTATTTCTCCAAAATTTTTCTCCCCTGTAGCCCAGTAAATTCTAATACTCTTATCTTTATATATATCTTTTAAATTTTTTATTACCGCTTCATTTAAAGATTTTGCTCCAAGGCTTCCACCAGTTATCAAAAGAACTCTTTCATCTTTACCTATCTTTAATCTTGCTCTTTCTATATCTTTATCCATCATATAGATATCTTCTCTTAGTGGATTTCCTGTCACTAAAAACTTATGTTGGTCTTTTACCGATATCTCTTCATAAGTTATATCAAAAGCTAAAAAGCATTTCTTGGCAATTTTGTAAAACAACTTATTTGCGAGTCCTAAATCCGCATTTTGCTCTTGTAAATATATTTTCTTTCCCAGAATTGTTCCTGCCAACAAAACTGGTATCGATATATAATTACCAAATCCAATTATTATATCAGGTTGCTCCTTTTTAACAATTTTAAAAGCTTGAAAGAATGCCTTTATATTTGATAATATCTTTTTTAAGTTTTGAAATGGATATACATCTATCCCTAAAAATTTAATTCCCTCTTCTGGAACTAAATCCTTTTCCATTCTAGTCGAACTACCGACAAATAAAACTTCCATACCTCTACTCAAAAGTTTTTTTCCAACAGCTAACGCTGGATATATATGCCCTCCTGTACCACCAGTTGTTATAATTATTTTTTTTGTCATAGATTCTCTCCTAATTAAAATAACTTTTTACTAAATTTTTAAAAACTTTTCCTCTTTCTTCAAAATTTTTAAACTGATCAAAACTTGATGTCGCAGGAGAAAATAGAATAGTTTCCTTATAATTTTTATCAATTCTAGATTTTAATTTTTCCAAAACTTTGTCTAAAGTTTTTAGATTAAAAATTCTTTCTTCTGAAAAACCTATTTTTTTTAGCCCTATTTCTAATTTATCAGATATATCACCGATTAGATAAACCTCTTTGACTCTTTCTAGAATTATTTTTTCTAGTGGGGTCAAATCCAACTCCTTATCATATCCACCACAAATTAGAATAGGTTGTTCAAAAGCTTCAATAGCAAATCTAGTGGAATCTATATTAGTTCCTTTAGAGTCATTTATAAATTCAACTTGACCATATGAAAAAAAATTTTCCATTCTGTGTTCCAATGTTTTTGTCGAATATAAAAATTCTCTAATTAGCTCTGTTGGAATGCCTATAAGCTTGCCTATACAGACTATAAACAGCATATTTTCCAAATTATGTTTTCCTTTTAAGGAGGCTAATTTTTCTTCTAAAATAAATTCATCCACGTAAAAAATAGAACCATTTTCAACCCAAACACACTCATTCTTGTCGGTTTTATTCATTCCTATAAATATTTTTTTTCCAGAGATCATACTCTCTCTTTTTAAACTTTCGGTACATGAAGTATTTACTATAAAATATTCATTTTCCTTCTGATTTTTTCCTATATTAAACTTTATGTTATAATAGTGATCCAAATCTCTATATCTTGTTAGATGATCTGGTGCCAAATTTACTACCAATGAGATATCTGCTTTAAACTCCTTCACATTTTCAAGCTGATATGAACTAGCCTCTAAAACATAGTAGTCAAGCTCCGGATTCTCCATAACTGTCTCACTGAAAGAATACCCAATGTTTCCACATACTTTTGCTTTATAACCTGCTTTTTCTAATAACTCCTGAGTTTTGGTTGTAATCGTAGTTTTTCCGTTAGTCCCCGTTATCGCTATTATTTTCCCACTAATTCTATTAATTTTCTTGTATCTATATCCTAATTCTATATCATCAATGACCTCTATTCCTAACTCCAAAGCTTTTTTTACCAACTCTGTATATGGAACTCCGGGGCTCTTTATAAACAAATCTATTTTATCATTTAACAATATCTCCATTCCATCTTTTGAAGATAGTCCTATTTTATCATCTACTAAAAAAACCTCGTATTCCATTCTTTTTAAAGTTTTTTCAGAACCTTTTCCACTCACTCCCGCTCCAAAAACAACTGCTTTTTTCATGGATTTTTCCTCCTTATTTTTAAGCGACAAAAACCACAGTGATTTTTCCACTGTGGTCTTATTTACAGTATTCCTCTCAATCTAACTATACCTAAAGCTATCATTCCTAAAAACAATGCAACAATCCAAAATCTCATTGTCACTTTCGTTTCCGGTAACCCTGCTAATTCAAAATGATGGTGTATCGGTGCCATTCTAAACACCCTTTTCCCTCTCATTTTAAAAGAGCCAACTTGAAGTATAACTGATATAGCCTCTAAGACAAATACTCCTCCTATTATCGGCAAAAGTAACTCCTGCTTAAGTAAAATTGCTACGACTCCTAGAATACCACCTAGTGTTAAAGAGCCTGTATCTCCCATAAAAATCTGTGCTGGATAAAAGTTATACCACAAAAATCCTAATCCAGCTCCTACTAAAGCTGATAAAAATACAGACAATTCACCTATACCTGCTATATAATGTAAGTTAAGATGGTTACTTAACTCAATATGTCCTGTGAAATACGCTATTATCCCCAAAATCGTTGCACCTATTATTACGGGCATTATCGCCAGCCCATCTAAACCATCAGTTATATTTACAGCATTGGATGTCCCCATCAATACCAAAGCTATAAATATTAGCATCAAAAAACTTCCCAAATAAAAATTACTATTAGAAATCATTGGATTCACAATTGACAAATCTAAAATTTTATTTCCAGTCAACCCAAATTCTTTTATAAAAAACCATGTTACTACTGCGATAAAACACTGTCCTAATAACTTTTTTTTACCTGACAAACCTTTTTTATTTACAGTAAACTTTTTATAATCATCTATAAAACCAATACTACTGAAAAGTAATGTTACTACAAACATTAAAATTAAGAATTTATTAAAAAGATCTCCTACCAACAACATTGTCAATAAAGTTCCACATATTATTAAAATTCCACCCATAGTTGGAGTACCTTTTTTAGAAAAATGGCTCACTGGACCCTCTTCTCTTATTGATTCTCCAAACTTTTTTATTTTTAAACACTTTATAAATGGTTTACCAGTAACTAAAACAACTAAAAATGCTAATATAAATGCCAAAAAACTTCTTAAATATATTGATTTAAGCCCCTCTAAAACTGGAAAATACCCTGCCAAAAAATACAGCATCCCTCTTACTCCTTTATTATTTCTTCTAACTTCATTCCTCTTGATCCTTTTAATAAAACAGATACATTTTCCACTTTATTAATTTTATTTTTTATATCCTTTTTCTCTCTAAAATAGGTAATTTTAGAATTTTTTAATATCTCTGAAGCCTGTTTCATTCTTTCGCCGTAGATAAATACTTCGTCGAAATTATACTTCAAAGCTTCGTTTAATATCTCCACATGATATTCTATCTCCTTATCACCAAGTTCAAGTACATCTCCTAAAACAACTATTTTTTTTCTATTCAAAGGTAATGATGAAAACGCATTTAGAGCCATTTTCATAGATACTGGACTGGCATTATACGCATCATTTATAAATAAAATTTTATCTCTCTCTATTTTTTCAAATCTCATTGAAGTTATTTTAATGTTTTTTAATGCACTTTCTATCTCATTATAAGACATTTTAAACATCTTTCCCAAAACAATAGCAAATGATGTATTTACAACATTATAAAGTCCATTTAAAAACACAAAATATTTTTCTTTATTTAAAAAGAATCTAACTCCATCATAGACTTCATCAAAATTATTTATAATATAATTGTTGTTATTTTCAAACCCAACTTTTGTAGCTTTTAAATTTCTAAAATAAGGGTCATCTCCATAAAGTACAACATTGTTTTCATTCACATAGCTTAAAATCTCAGTTTTAGCCTTAAATACATTATCTCTATTTTTCAAAAATTCCAAATGGGAGTCTCCAATATTTGTTATCACTGCGTAGTCCGGTCTCGCAATTTGTGACAATAAGTCAATCTCGCCTAAAGCACTCATTCCCATCTCTAAAACAGCAACTTCATCCTCTTCTTTGAGTTGTAGTAGTGTGAATGGAAGTCCAATTTGATTGTTATAATTTCCCAGAGTTTTTTTCGTTTTATATTTTGTCGATAGAACTCCATATATTAAATCCTTAGTTGTCGTTTTTCCTTCACTACCTGTCACTGCTATTATTTTGATATTCAATTTTTCTCTATATAATTTAGCTATCTCTTGTAAAAACTTTATACTATCCAAAACTTCAATAATTTTTTCACTTTTAATTACAGATTTTTTATCACAGATAACTAGTTCAGCTCCTTTTTCAAGAGCTTCTGCTATGTAGTTATATCCACTATTTATAGCTATAAACAGTGATCCCTTCTCAACTTTTTTACTATCCATTTGAATATTTTTAATATCTATATTTTTAGGTAAAATTATATTTAATTTTTGAAAATAGTTTAACAAAATTTCAGTAAATATCTTCAACTTTACATCCCCTTTTTTTTATATTTACTTCATATTCTACCATTTTTTTAATATTCTTTTCAATTTTTTTTTAACTAATCCCTAAAACTTTTAATCCTTTATGAATACACTCAATTTCAATGGGTAAATTAGGCCCTATTTCTCCATCTATATCCGTGGAATATTTTTCTACTCCTACAATTTTCATAAATCTAGTTTTAAAATATTTTATTGAATGAATATTTTTTTCTAAATGTGTCTTTGTAGCTAAAGCAGCACTAATTTCTGGTACATCCACTATGAAATCTGGTTTTACTAATAAAACATCGAAAAAACCATCATCCAATTTTGCATTATAAGCTAGTTCAAAACTTCCTGCACTCTTTCCATTGAAAATAAATAAAGAAACTATATCCGTTACCGTACTATATTCAGCACTTTCTAATATAATTTTCATTTTTTTTATTTTGGTCATCTCTTTTATTCCATTTATTATATATGCCAATTTTCCCATTGTTTTTATCATATTTCTATCAGTTGTTTGTGAAATTGTAGAAAAAATTCCAATACTAGCTATATTTATAAAATATTGGTCATTTATTTTTCCCAAATCTATCTCTTTAGCTTCTGTTGAGAGTATCTTTCTACAAGCTTCCTCTATATTTTTAGGCATATTTATCACATTTGCAAAATCATTTGCCGTTCCTGTTGGCAATACTGCTATTGGAATATCCACTTTATTTTTTTTCAAAATATTCACAAAACTGTTTATTGTACCATCTCCACCTGAAATTAAAAAGTGGTCATAGCTTTCTATTTCTTCTAAAATTTCATTTTTTTTACAATTGTGAGAAACCCTAAAGATATCAACCACAAATCCATGCTCTTGATAAACTTCAAAAATTTTATCCAACTCTTTTAAAATCTTTCCACCACCTGAAATAGGATTATATATTAGCTTTACTTTTTTTTGTCTTATCATATAATCATCTCCCAGTTTTAAATATAAAAAAAAAGATTGGCAACTTCCTATCCTCCCAGGGGGCTGCCCCCCAAGTACTTTCAGCGTTTATGGGCTTAACTTCCAGGTTCGAAATGTTACTGGGTGTTCCTCCATAGCTATCGTTGCCAATCAATATTCAATTTCTTGAACATTCAAAACTATATAGTAGTATATTAAGGTTAAAACTTCGATATATTAGTATTGGTCAGCTAAAAGCCTCACAGCTCTTACACC
>NZ_CDRRQU010000024.1:0-37085 GCF_977044495.1 Cetobacterium sp.
AGAATCTGTTATACACAAGTCTAGTGCAACCAAAAGTTTGATTAATTGTATTCGCTTGAGTTTCATTAGGATAGATTCTATATTTAAAAGCTAAGTTATACGTCTTCATAGTTTTCACCTCCTTAAACTTAAAATTTATGTGGTCTGATTATACCATATTTTAGAAAAAATCAATAGAAACTATTAAGCTATATATTCGATTAAAGGGACTAAAAACTAAAAGATTGCCCTGATTCATCCTCTCCCTAATAGAGGAAGAGGTTTTCTCAGGGTGTTTTGATAAAATTAATTAAAAAGTGGAGGCTAAGATGAGATTAAGTAAATATTATGTAAAAACTCTTAAGGAAACCCCTAAAGAGGCAGAGGTAATCAGTCATAAGTTATTACTTAGAGCAGGAATGATCAAAAGATTGGCAAGTGGAGTTTACACATACCTTCCTTTAGGTTTAAAAGCTTTGAAAAAAGTGGAAAATATCGTGAGAGAGGAGATGGATAGAGCGGGAGCTCAGGAGATATTCATGCCAGTATTACAACCTGCAGAGCTTTGGAAGGAGAGTGGAAGATGGGATGTAATGGGTGCTGAAATGATGAGAATTCAAGATAGACATTCAAGAGAGTTTGCACTGGGACCAACTCACGAAGAAGTAATAACAGACATCATTAGAAATGATATATCATCTTATAAATCTCTACCATTAAACCTTTATCAAATTCAAACTAAATTTAGAGATGAAAGAAGACCTAGATTTGGACTTATGAGAGGAAGGGAGTTTATGATGAAAGATGCGTACTCGTTCCATGCAAACAAGGAGTCTTTAGATGAAGAGTTTGAAAATATGAAAGCTGCTTATACAAGAGTGTTTGAAAGATGTGGACTTAAGTTTAGAGCGGTTGAAGCTGATTCAGGAGCGATTGGTGGAAGTGGTTCGCAGGAGTTCCACGTATTGGCAGAGTCAGGTGAGGATGAGATTATATACTGCACATCATGTGACTATGCAGCAAATGTTGAAACTGCAATAAGTGTAATAGATGAGTTACCAAAATCCGAACTATTAGAACTTAAATTGGTGGATACACCAAATGTATCAAAAATTGTTGATGTTGTGGAGTACTTGAATGTACCTGTGGAGAAAACTGTAAAAGCTATGATGTATAAAGATGTTGTGACAGATGACATCTATATGGTCCTTATAAGAGGAGATTTTGAGGTTAATGAAGTCAAATTAAAAAATATAATCGATACCATAGATGTTGTGTTATTGACTGACTCGGAAATTGAGAATTTAGGACTAATAAAAGGATTTATAGGACCAGTTGGTGCTGATTTAGAAAAAATAAAAATTATAGCTGATAAAAGTGTTGTAGGAATATCTAATCATACGGCAGGTGGAAATAGATTAGATACGCACTATATAAATGTTAACTATGGAAGAGACTATGAGGCAGAAATAGTTGCAGATGTGAGAACAGTAGCAGTTGGAGAAAAGTGTCCTAAATGTGGAGGAAAGCTTGCAAGTGCAAGAGGAATTGAAAGTGGACATATATTTAAGCTGGGAGATAAATACTCTAAAGCGTTAAATGCGTCGTTTTTGGATGAGAATGGTAAGAGTAAAATAATGGAGATGGGATGTTATGGTATAGGAGTTTCTAGAACTATGGCATCTGCAATAGAGCAAAACAATGATGAGAATGGGATTATTTGGCCTTCAGCAATAGCTCCATTTGTAGTGGAAGTAATACCGGCGAATATGAAATCTGAAGAACAGGTGACATTGGCAGAAGAGATTTATAGAGATTTCCAAGAAGCTAATATAGATGTGGCTTTGGATGATAGAGATGAAAGAATAGGGTTCAAATTTAAAGATGGAGATCTAATAGGGTACCCATTTAAAGTTGTGGCTGGTAAAAAGGCTACTGAAGGTATTGTGGAATTAAAAATTAGAAGAACAAATGAGACTTTAGAAGTTTCAAAAGATGAAGTTGTTTCAAAAGTGAAAGAGTTGATGAGAAAATATTAAAATAAGTATAAGATAAGGAGAGCAAAACACGAGAGCAAAACGCTTTCCTTATACTTAATTTATTTTGAGTAGGAATCCAGATAAATCAAAATTTTCTTCTTAATTCTTTGGATAGTATTATCTATCTTTTTAGGTGGCTCACCTAAGAAATCAGCGATTTCAACGTAGGAGTATTCTTTACATAGATATGCAAAGACCCTTTTTTCTAGAGAACTTAAGTTTTCTTCCAGAAAACTAGTTAATAGATTAACTAATTCTTTGCCTAAAAAGATTTCTTCAGGTGAGTAAAATCCTAAAGAAGGGTGCGAATAGTGAATACTTTCTTGCTGTGCGGTGTAGTCTTCGCCCTGCATAGTGGAATTTAAAATTTTATACTTGCCAGAGTTATGATTTTTGACAGCTGTAATCACCTGCCTTCGAATGCAAAGATTTGCAAAAGTACTAAAACAAGCGTTTCGAGATTCATCATAACATTTGATAGCTTTAATAAGACCAATAAATCCCTCTTGCATTAAATCGTCACTATCTCCACCTTTAAGAAAAAATGAGCGATTATTTTTGTAAATTGCCCCTTGGTATTCTCTGAAAATTTTTTCGATTGATTCTTCATCACCACGTTGTGCTAAAAAAATATCTTCTTTTTCAATCATAGACTTGTCCCCTTTAATCATAGTCTCATCCCCCGACATCTCTATAAATTAAATAAAACAATACAATTCATACTGATACAATATCAAAAAAATAAATAGATGTCTATATTTCAAATTTTCTAAACTTTGGTCAATTTTTAAGCTATGAAAAGTAAATAGTGTAAAAATAAAAAATTAAAGAAGGAAAAACAAAAGAAAGGCATAATAAAAATATAGGATATTTTATTATGTGGAGGTGTTGGAAATATGTTAGACGGAATCAGCAAAAAAGCCACAGATTTAGACTATGCGATACAGAGTCTAAAAGAGGAGCTACAAGCAGTGGATGACTACAATCAAAGGGCTGAAATGGCAGTGGATCCAGAGCTTAAAGAGATTATGATTCACAATAGAAATGAAGAGATGGAACACGCTGTTATGATAGTCGAGTGGATGAGAAGAAATCAGTTTGAATTTGGAAAAGAGATGGAGGAGTATATATTCAGGCAGGGGAAAATTGTAGGAATAGAAGCACAAGTAATGGGAAGAAATGGTACAGGTGCCGAGCCTCCAAACGATAATGAAGTTGTAGTTGAGGTAAAATCATTAAATATAGGTTCATTAAAAGGATAAGGAGGAAAAAGATGGATTTTCTAAAAAAAGAGTTAGCACCAATCAGTGGTAAAGTTTGGAAAGATATAGAGGAGAGGGCAAGAGAAGTTTTAACAACACAGCTATCAGCGAGAAGATTTGTGAGAGTGACAGGACCAGTTGGAAAAGATAGGGGTGGGGTTAATACAGGTAGACTGGCGATTCACAAAAAAGATGATTTAAGCTATGGTATCTATCAAACTCAACCATTTGTGGAAAATAGAATAACATTTAAGTTAAATAGATGGGAATTGGATAATTTTGAAAGAGGAGCCAGAGATATAGATTATACAAATTTAGATGAAGCTTTGAAAAAAGCTGTTAAGTTTGAAGAGGAAACAATATATTTTGGATTGGATGAGGCTTGTATTGTTGGGTTATTTAAAGATGAAAAACAGTGTTTAGAGTTTGGAAAAACAGAGCAGGAAACGATAAAAAATTTGATGTACGGAGTTTCGAAATTAAGAAATACAGGATTTGTTAAGGGTCCATATGCACTTGTTGTAGGACTTGAAAAATTTATATACTTAAATATGGTTAACTTAAATGATTCTTTAGCTAAAAGGTTAGAAAAGATATTGGGAATGCCAATAATAGTTTCAAATAGTATAACTGGTGCACTTCTAGTCCCTTATGACAATGAAAATGTTGAACTTACACTGGGAGAGGATTTTTCATTGGGATATCAAGGGCATACAAATGAAGAGGTGGAGTTATTTGTGACAGAGACATTTACATTTAGAGTTTTAGACGATACAAAAGTTATGAGTTACAAATAATAGAAAAAGGAAAAATGAGTTGTAAAAGTATTTGAAAAAATAAAAGAAATTCTAAAAAAATAATTTTGTATATTGACATATGTCAAATTAACTGTTACATTAGTACCAAGTGATAAGTGAACAATCTGCGGAAAGTTCACAAAGGTTTGTTTATCTGCGGAGAGACAAACCTTTTTTTTTACGAGTGGAGGGGGGAGAATGGATAAACCATTTAAAACATATAATCAACAATTAAAGATATTAAGAGATAGAAATATGATGATAAAAAATGGAAGTAAGGCAATAAAAGTTTTAAAAAGGGAAGACTATTATAATATAATAAATGGATATAAAGATATTTTTCTAGATTTATCTGCTCCAACTGAAACTTATAAAACTGGGACTGAATTTGAGCAACTGCATGCTTTATTTGAGTTTGACAGGAATTTGAGAGGACTTTTTTTAAAGTATATTTTAAAATTAGAAAGTATTATTAAAACAAAAATTTCATATCATTTTTCAAATAAATATCGTACATCATTTAATTATTTAAATACAAGTAATTTTAAAAAAAATAATTTAAGTGAAGTGACAACATTAATTTCTAGAATATCGGCAACTGTAGAAAAAAATACAAAAAATGATAAAGGACAAGTTCCTTATTACTTAAATACATATGAAAATTTACCGTTATGGGTTTTGATGAAAAAATTAGATTTTGGAGCTGCTACTTATTTTTATAATGCGTTACAAGATAACTTAAAAAGCGATATTTGCGAAGAAATAATAAATGAGTATAAAAAAGAATATAAATTACAAGTTACAATCCCCAATGAATATAATCAATTATGTAAAATTTTATTTTTTGTAAATAAATTCAGAAATACCTGTGCTCATGATGAAAGATTATACAATCTTTCTATAACTTCTAAGAATTTAAAGTTTCAACATTTTTATAGAGTTGGGAGTGCAAATAATGCCAGTAAATCAAAATTAATAGATTTGTTATTTGTTTTAAAGTTATTTTTAACTAAAAAAGATTTTAAAAAGTTAGTTTCTTTATTAAGAGATGAATTTGATGATTTAAGCGAAGAACTTCCACCAAATATATTTAATCTTGTTCAAATAAATATGGGATTTCCAAAAGCTTGGGAAACACAATTATGAAGACCTTGAAAAATTTTTTTCGGACTTATGCAACATTAATTTGTATCTCTTTAATAGTTTGTCTCATAGAATGAATTCCCAAAATATATCATATCAAAAAATTCAAAAAAAAGCCGTAGACAGTTGCTTGTCTACAGCCTGAGGAGATAACAGGTATTTATATATTTAAAATACTTTTTACCAAATATTAAATCTATAACCAACAGATAGAGTAACTCTCTCATAGTCGTTATCGAACTTTTCGTTAAATCCATCCCCGTTAACTTTAGTTTTAGCGTAGTTAGCACCATAAAGGATATCTACGTTAAAGTCTTCGTATTGAACTCCAATACCAGCTGCCCAGTATAATCCATCATCAACTTTTGTACCATAACTAAAGTCTGGTCCATCCACAGCTTTTGAGTCGAAGTTGAACGAGTAACCAAGGTTAGCTTTAATATATGGAGTTACAGCCCAATCCCAGTAATTGATATCGTATCTACCAGTTAAATAGATTGGAACTGAAGAGAACTCTGCTCCAGAAACATTGTTGCTAGTTTTTCTCTTCATATGATATTGATAAGCAACACCAAGACCTAAATCGAAGTAATCCCAAGATTTATAAGCTTCAATTGCTAACTCTCCACCGAAATCCTTAGTTTTCTTAGAAAGGTCAGTTTCATAAGTTTCATGTCTTTTGAAGTTTCCATATTCACCCCAGAAGTCCCATCCAGCTCTCAAGTTAATGAATCCCCAAGGGTTTTCAACAACAGGTGGCGCAATAACCTCCTCAATGATAACAGGCTCAGCTACAACTTCCTTAGAAACTGTAACAGGAGTAGCCACTTCCTTTGCTTGAGCAACAGCGGCAAAAGCGAATAGAGAACATGCTAAAAGTGTTAATTTTTTCATAAAAATAAACCTCCTCGTCTTAAATAATTAAGTAATCATCTAAAATAAAAAATGGAATAAAAAATTTTACCATTCTGTAACATATATACTCAAAAAAAACAGATTTCTTTTTTTTAAGTAATAATTTTGTAATAGAAAATAACTTGTGATATAATTCTGTCTAGAAAGTACAGAGTTTAATTGGGAAGTGAAAAATGCAAAAATATAAAGAGATAATAGAGATAAAAGTTGAGGAAAAAGATAAAGGAAAAAGATTGGATAGTTTTTTGAATGAATTTTTTGAAGATGCCACAAGAAACTATATACAAAAATTAATTGATAGTGGGAATGTCTTAGTCGGTGACAAATCAAAAGCTAAAAGTGGAAATAAATTGAAAGGAAAAGAAGTTATAATAGTAAAAATTCCAGAGGATGAAACACTTGAAGTTTTACCTGAAGATATCCCAATAGATTTAGTGTATGAAGATAAAGATATGGTTATAATAAATAAAAATCCTGGAGTAATTGTCCATCCAGCTCAGGGATATTATACGGGTACTTTGGTAAATGCCGTTCTTTATCACATAAAAGACCTATCAACAATCAATGGGATTATTAGGCCTGGAATTGTTCATAGATTAGATAAAGATACAAGTGGACTTATAGTTATTGCTAAAAATGATACAGCTCATGTGAAATTAACAGATATGTTCAAGGATAAAACTATTGAAAAAAGATATGTCTGTATATGCAAGGGGAATTTTAAAAATTCAAGTGGTCGAATTGAAACTTTAATTGGTAGAGATCCTAGAGATAGAAAAAAAATGGCTGTCGTAACAGAAAATGGAAAAATAGCTATAACCAATTATGAAGTACTTGACAGTGTACAAGGATTTTCTTTGGTGGATGTGAAGATAGAAACGGGTAGAACTCACCAAATAAGAGTGCATATGAAGAGTTTAAATCACCCTATTTTGGGGGATGAAATCTATGGAAGTGGTTCGGAGCTAACAAAACGTCAAATGCTTCACTCCTATTATTTAAAGTTCAATCATCCTATTACAGGAAAAGAGATGGTGATTTTAGGGGAACTAAAAGAGGATTTTAAAGATGTGGCAAGAAGATTGAAACTAGATATAGATAAGATTGTAAGATTATGCAAATAATAAAAGGAAAAATATAGATATATAGGTAAACCTATAAATGATGGAGATGAAATGGATATAAAAAATGCAATGTATCTCTTTGATTTAGAAAATGGAGATATTATAGGGGTGGATGAAGCTGGAAGGGGACCTTTGGCTGGTCCAGTAGTTGCAGCGGTAGCGAAGTTGAAAAAGTATGACGAGAAGCTAGAAAAAATAAATGATTCCAAAAAATTAAGTGAAAAGATTAGAGAGGAGCTCTTTGATATTATCATGGAAAATTTTTATATAGGAGTAGGTATAGCAGATGTGAATGAGATAGATGAAATAAATATCTTAAATGCTACTTTTTTAGCAATGAGAAGAGCGATAAAACAGATAGAAAAAGAGGTCAGTTTCGAAAAAGTTTTAGTGGATGGAAATCATAAAATAAGGGAGTATGATGGAGAACAGTTGCCAATAGTTAAGGGGGATTCAAAAAGTTTAGCAATAGCAGCAGCTTCGATTATAGCAAAGGTTACTAGAGATAGAATGATGCTAGAAACAGCAAAAATCTATCCAGAGTATGTTTTTGAAAAACATAAGGGGTATGGAACAAAAGCTCATCGTGAAATTATCTTGGAAAAAGGACCTATTGAGAAAATTCATAGAAAAAGTTTTTTAAAAAAGATTTTAGGAGAGTAAAGATATGAATAAAAGAAATAAGGGGAAAATTTATGAAGAGAAAGCTAAGATATACCTAGAGAACATTGGAGTGAGAGTGTTAGTCATGAACTTTCAAGGTTCTTTTGGAGAGATAGACATAATCGGATATGATGATACAACCCTTGTTTTTTTTGAAGTTAAATATAGAAAAAATTTATCTTTTGGAACACCACAAGAAGCAATAGACAAAAGAAAAATGAATAAAATATATATAACTGCTAAAGAGTTCATAAAAAAGAATAGATTAGAAAATGAAAAAATACGATTTGATGCAATAGTTTTTCTAGGTGAAGAGGTAGAATGGATTAAGAATATTTTTTGGGGTGATGAAGTTGGATTATAAATGTGTAAAATGTGGAAGTGATAGATATATAGTCAAAACTGCAGTGATACCAGAAAAAAGCCCTGGATTGAAGATAGAGATAGGAACATATTATGTGAAAACTTGTGTAGAATGTGGATATACCGAGTTTTATTCAGCGAAAATAGTAGATAAGGAGTTTGCAAAAAATAAAAAAGGTAAAAGATATGCTAAAGCAACTCCTTAGAAAATTATTGTTTGATAATACCTGTTCTTTATGTGGTTGCCATCTCGAAAACAAAGGGTATTTATGCTCTAGATGTATTGTGAAACTGGAAAAAATGAGCAAATTGAAAAGGAGAGACAACTTATACTATTTATATTACTATGCAGATGTAAAAAAAATGATTTTTGATTTAAAATTTAAGAACAGAAAAGGCGTTACAGACAGTTTGAGTAGATATGTAAAAGAAGCGATAGAGAATATTCAAGTAGAGAATAAAATCGATATAGTAATACCTGTTCCTGTAAGCAAAAAAAGATTTCTAGAAAGAGGGTATAACCAAGTTGAGGAGATATTGAAATCAGCAGATATAGATTTTGAAAATATTGAGAGAATAAAAAATACAAGATATATGTATGAGATAAAAGATTGTGGAAAAAGAAAAGAGAATGTAAAAAAGGCATTTAAAATAGGAAAAAATTATTTTCAAAAAAGTGTATTAATAGTTGATGATATTGTGACAACAGGTGCGACCCTAAAAGAGATTGAAAAAGAGTTTTTAGAAAATCGAAAAGCGAAAACTGTAATTTTTTTTACAATAGCTGTAGTGAAAGATTACTTTAAATGACTAAATTGAGGATGGGTGGAAATGGAGATTTTTATAAACGGAGAAAAAGTAAATATAGGAATAAAAAATACAAAATTATTGAATGTATTGGAAAGGATAGAAGCTAATGTGATGAGGGATGGAGAGGTTATTGTTGAACTGAAGTTAGATGGTGAGATGGTAGATGGAAAATCATTGCCTCTGAACAAAAAAGTTAAAGTTTTAGAATTGACAACACGGTCGCATAGAGAGATATTAATAGAATCACTCTATCTTTTAGAGTCGTATTCAGACAGATTTTTTGAAAATTTATCTGAAATCGAAGAGGAGATGGAAGATATAGGAAAATTAATAGAGATGGTAAGTTTCGTTGAGTGGGTATATGGGATAGTATTATCTTTAAAAGAAGCGACAGCTATAGATTTAATGTATTCAGATTATAATGAATATGTGGAAGAATTTAAAAAATATGCTGAAGAAGTATTTGAAGCTTTTAGAAAAGAGGATTTTGTGGGAGTGATAGAACTTTTGGAGGGGGCTATAGTACCGTTATTTGAAGATTTACTGGCTAATTCAAAAGATTATTTGAAGGAAGTTTTGAAAGAGGAGAGTAGAAAAAAGTTATTGAATTAGAGAAAAAAATACTCAAAATAGGATGAAAATATAGACAATGTCACGCGTGTTAAAAAAATAGAAATTATGTTATTATAAAATTAAAATTAATAAAAAATTGTTGGAGGGAGAAGGTAATGAGAAAAACAATAGTTGCAGGAAACTGGAAAATGAATAAAACAGTGGCAGAGACAAAAGACATGCTATCAGAACTAAAAGAATTAGCAAAAGATGTAAAAGGAGTTGAGGTTGTGATAGGAGCTCCATTTACAGCTTTGGAATCAGCAGTAAAAACTGTTGAGGGATCAAACATTGCGATAGCTGCACAAAATATGTATCCAAAGGATTCGGGAGCGTATACAGGTGAGATATCGCCAGTTATGTTAAAAGAGCTTGGAGTGAAGTATGTTATATTGGGGCATTCAGAGAGAAGAGAGTACTTTCATGAAACAAATCTTTTCATCAATGAAAAAGTGAAATCAGCTTTAGCTCATGGTTTAATTCCAATACTATGTATAGGAGAAAGATTGGAAGAAAGAGAAGCTGGAAGAACAGCAGAAGTAAACGAAAAGCAAATTAGAGAAGGGTTAGCGGGATTAACACCAGAAGAGGCCGTGAAAGTTGTGATAGCATACGAGCCGGTATGGGCTATAGGAACTGGGAAAACAGCTACACCAGAAATGGCAGAAGAGACTCACAAAGAGATTAGAGATGTATTGACGGCTATGTTTGGAGCGAAGGTAGCATCAGAGATAACAATCCAATATGGAGGATCAATGAATGCTAAAAACGCAGCAGAGCTGTTAGCTATGGAAAATATAGATGGTGGACTTGTTGGAGGAGCTTCGTTAGATGCACCTACGTTCATTCAAGTAATAAAAGCGGGAGCAAGATAATAAAAATTAGGAGGCTTAAAAATGACTAAAAAACCTTTAATGTTAATGGTTCTTGATGGTTGGGGATACAATCCAAACGCATCAGAAAAAAATGCTATTGCGGAAGCAAAACCAGAAAATTTTGAAAGATTATTTAATACATATCCTCACACTTTAATAAAAGCATCTGGAGAGGCGGTGGGACTGCCAGAGGGACAGATGGGAAACTCTGAAGTGGGACATCTGAATTTAGGAGCTGGTAGAGTTGTTTATCAACCGCTTGTAGAGATTACAAAAGAGATTAGAGATGGAGAGTTTTTTGAAAAAGATAAAGTCGTAGAGGCTTTTAACTATGCTAAAAATAATGATAAAGCGATTCATTTTATGGGACTTTTATCAGATGGAGGAGTTCATTCTCACATAAACCACCTATTTGGACTACTGGAGATGGCAAAAAAAACAGGATTAACAAAAGTGTATATTCATGCTTTTATGGATGGAAGAGACACTGCGCCCACTTCAGGATTAGAGTTCATGAAAAAATTGGAAGAAAAAATAAAAGAGATAGGGGTAGGAGAGATTGCTACTATTTCCGGAAGATATTATTCAATGGATAGAGATACAAATTGGGATAGAACAGAAAAAGCTTATGATGCTATAGTTGGAAAAGTTGAGGTGACAGAAAAAACAGCGGAGCAAGTTATACAGGATTCATACTCTGAGAAAATAACGGATGAATTTATAAAACCAGTTCTATTGACAAAATCTGGTGAGGTTCAAAAAGGAGATGTAGTAATCAATTTTAATTTCAGACCAGATAGAGCTAGACAGATAACAAGAGCTTTAACGGACAAGAATTTTAAAGGCTTCCAAAGAGAATATTTAGAACCTAAGTATTACTGTATGAGGCAATATGATTCCACTATAGATGCGGAGATTATTTACACTGATAAAGATATAACTAACACTCTAGGAGAGGTTATATCAAAGCACAATTTAACTCAGTTAAGAACAGCTGAAACAGAGAAATATGCACACGTTACATTTTTCTTTAACGGTGGAAAAGAAACTGAATTTAATGGAGAGGAAAGGGTTCTAGTGGCATCTCCAAAAGTAGCTACTTATGATTTACAACCAGAGATGTCTGCTCCAGAGTTGACAAAGAAAGTCTTAGAGGCATTGAATTCTAATAAATTTGATGTTATTATAATGAACTTTGCTAATCCAGATATGGTTGGACATACAGGTGTATTCAATGCAGCTGTGAAAGCTATAAAAGCGGTTGATAAAGGAATAGGGGAGATTGTCAATAAGGTTCTAGAGTTAGATGGAACAGTATTAATAACTGCTGATCATGGAAATGCGGAGAAAATGGTAGATCCAGTGACGAATGAACCGTTCACTGCACATACAACTAATGAGGTGCCATTCATCTATGTTTCCAATAATTTTAGAGGGGAACTAAACCACGGTAAGTTGGCTGATATAGCACCAACAATGTTAGAAATACTGCATATTGAGAAACCTGCTGAAATGAATGGAGTTTCTTTAATAAAAAAATAATTGACAGTAAAAAAAAATAGTGATACTATAATTTAAAGTTTCGAAAATTTAATATTTTAGGTAGAGGTTGCGGATGACAAGAGTAACTCAATGGAGCTCGACAAAGCATTGAAATTGAGAGAAAGGGAAATTCGCCGAAATGAAGATTGTGTCAAAAATCTTTGTTGGGCATATGAAAAAAATTCATATGACTGTCATCAGATATATACTGATGTTGTGCTATCCAAAATTTGTGATATATTTTACAGATTGACTACCGTATCTATGTTGTACGGTAGTTTTTTTTACCTAAAATTTCATTGAAACTAGAATATAAATTAAACTTGGAGGTTTTAGGATGAACAGAGTGACAGAATTATTGAAATTAAGCCCAGTTGCAGTTTTAGCAATGTTGATGTTTATGGGGTATGACGCTTTGATAGCAGCACCGATAGCGACAATTTATGCAGCGTTGGTGGCTGGATTTGTTGAGAGAAAAAAGGTAAATGATATAATCGAAGCTGTCATAAATAATGCTAAAGAGATGCAGGTTGCATTTTTTATTTTGATGGTTGCCTATGCTATGGCAGAGGTATTTATGTCAACAGGAGTTGGAGCTTCAATTATAAATTTGGCTTTGAATGTAGGATTGACTGGAAGAACTGTTGCAGTTGTGGGAATAGTTGTAACATCAATTTTGTCAATAGCCACAGGAACAAGTTGGGGAACATTTGCAGCTTGCGCACCGATATTTTTATGGCTTAATCATATTGTGGGTGGAAATGTGGCTTTAACAGTGGGAGCAATTGCTGGTGGGGCGTGTTTTGGGGATAACATAGGACTTATATCAGATACAACAATTGTGAGTTCTGGAATCCAAAAAGTTGAGGTAATAAAAAGAATAAGGCATCAAGGATATTGGTCTGGGTTAGTATTAATTTTAGGGATTGTGTCTTTTTATCTGGCGGGAGTCATAATGGGGCTACCTACAACAACGGGGGATGCAGCAACTGCTATCGGACAAATTCCAGAAGAGGTTTGGACAGTGTTAGCTGAGAAAAGAGAGTCAGCAGTGACATTGTTGAATCAAGTAAAAACAGGTGTACCAAGTTATATGATAATACCATTGGTTCTTGTTTTAATTGCAGCATTTAAGGGCTTAACAACGCTACTATGTTTGTTCATAGGTATATTTGCAGCATATGTATTGGGTATGGTTGCAGGTACGGTTGAGAATACAGGAACATTCTTGAATCTTTTATATTCTGGATTTGAGGGTGCAGGTTCTTGGGTTATTGTAATGATGATGTGGGTTGCAGCATTTGGTGGAATTATGAAGTTGATGGACGCTTTTAGACCTCTGTCAAATGTAGTGGTTACAGTGTCCAAAAATGTAAGACAGTTGATGTTTTGTAATGGACTACTATCAATACTAGGAAATGCAGGTCTAGCGGATGAGATGGCTCAGATAGTTACTATGGGACCTATCATAAGGGAGATTGTAGAGAAAAATGTTGAAGGATCACCTGAGGATATAGAGGTATTGAGACTTAGAAATGCAACATTTAGTGATGCACTTGGGGTATTTGGATCACAGTTAATTCCATGGCACGTATATATAGGATTCTATTTAGGGATAGCTCAGGCTGTTTATCCGCTATATAAATTCGGTGCAATAGATATAATAAAATTTAATTTCTTAGCACTGATAGCGGTATCATCAATTTTGATAGCAACATTGACAGGTTTGGATAGATTTATTCCAAGATTTGGATTGCCAAGTGAGCCAAGTGTGAGGTTAAAAAAAGCACCTATAGAGAATTATGCAGGTGAAAAAGCTTAAGATATAGGAACCCTTACTGAAGAAAGTGAGGGTTTTTTTATTTACAAAAGATTTTATATATGGTAGAATCTAAAGTAAAATAAAATTTCAGGAGGAATCTCTAAAATGATAGGTATAGGAATAGTAGGACTTCCAAATGTGGGAAAGTCAACTCTTTTTAATGCAATAACAAAAGCTGGAGCAGCGGAAGCAGCAAACTATCCGTTTTGTACAATAGAACCAAATGTAGGAATGGTAACAGTCCCAGATCAAAGATTGGAGGAGTTATCAAAAATAATAAATCCTCAAAGAGTTCAACATGCAACGGTTGAATTTGTGGATATTGCAGGTTTAGTTGAAGGAGCAGCAAAGGGTGAGGGGCTAGGAAATAAATTCCTATCAAACATCAGAACTACTGCTGCAATTTGTCAAGTTATTAGATGTTTTGAGGATGAGAATATCATTCACGTGAGTGGAAGTGTTAATCCAATAAGAGATGTTGAAATTATAAATGGAGAGTTAATCTTAGCTGATATGGAAACTATTGAAAAAGCTATAGAGAAACAATCTAAATTATTTAAAGCAAAAAATAAAGAAGCTTTAGTATTGATGCCAGTTTTAGAAAAATGTAAAGCACATTTGGATGAATATAAGATGCTAAAAACTTTAGCACTGACTCCTGAAGAACAGGAGTTGATAAGAACATATCAACTTTTAACACAAAAGCCAATGATGTTTGCAGCGAATGTATCGGAAGATGAGTTAGCTACTGGAAATGAATATGTAGAGAAAGTAAAAGAGTACGCAGCGAGTTTAGGTGCAGAAGTTGTAGTAGTTTCTGCAAAAGTGGAATCGGAACTTCAAGAGATGGAAGATGAGGATAAAAAAGAGTTCTTAGAGGCTCTAGGGGTGGAAGAACCTGGGTTAAATAGATTGATAAGAGCAGGGTTTAAACTATTAGGATTGCAAACTTATTTCACAGCGGGAGTAAAAGAGGTAAGAGCTTGGACTATAAAAATAGGAGATACGGCTCCAAAGGCTGCTGGTGAAATTCATACAGATTTTGAAAGAGGATTTATCAGAGCAAAAGTGGTTGGATATGAGGATTTTATAAAGTATTCTGGTTGGAAGGGAGCACAAGAGGCTGGAGTTCTAAGATTAGAAGGAAAAGAATATATTGTAAAAGATGGGGACTTGATGGAGTTTTTATTCAATGTATAAAATATAAGGGGTTGTTAAGAAAAATTACTTGACAACGTTTAAAAAAACTAGTAAAATATTAAGGTATTGTAATTATAAGGAGGATAACATTGATAATCAAGCTTAGTGAAATTATTAATGAATCAGAGGTAGCCTTTGATTATACGGAGAAGACTATGGATTCTATGGACATTCCAGAAGGTGTAACCATAAGGGGAAAAGCCTATAAAGATGGAAATAGTTATGTAGTTGAGGGATCTTATAGAGCAGTACTAAGATTAGAGTGCGTTAGATGTTTGGCGGAAATTGAACCTTTAATTCAGGGCGATTTTAAAGGGGAGTATCTGGATCCAAAGGAATATTCTAAGTATATATCTAGTCTGAAGCCAGAAGAGGAGTTTGGAGATAAACATTTTGAGGAAGCTATAAATAGCACGATAGATATTTCTAATCTGGTTAGAGAATATATAATACTTGATTTGTCACAATATGAGGCGTGTCTTCCAGAGTGCTCAGATACTTCTGAAGTGGAGAAATACTCTAAAGAGGATATTGACCCAAGGTGGCAACAATTATTAGACATAAAATTTTAAAGTTTTAAATATGAATGTATTAGGAGGGAAACTAAGATGGCAGTACCTAAGAAGAAAACTTCGAAAGCTAAGAAAAATATGAGAAGATCTCACCACGCATTAACAGGTTCTACTTTAGCAACTTGTGACAAATGTGGGGCACCAAGAAGACCGCACAGAGTTTGTCTTGCATGTGGAGATTACAACGGAAAACAAGTATTAGCTACTGAAGTAGAGTAATATCTTATAAAAAAAAGCGGGATAGTTAAATCTTGCTTTTTTTTATTTCATAAAATATGGTATAATAGATAATAATGATATATCGATTGAGGAGAAAATATGAGAATTGCTTTGGATGCCATGGGTGGAGATTTTGCACCTTTAGAAACAGTGAAGGGTGCTGTACAAGCTTTAGATGAACTAGAGGGTTTAACTGTGGTTTTAGTTGGGAAAAAAGAAGAGATAGAAGAAGAGTTAATAAAATATACTTACGATAAAAATAGAATAGAGATTCATGATGCTAGAGAAGTGATTGAGATGACAGATGAGCCTATGTCGGCTGTAAGAGCAAAAAAAGATTCTTCTATGAATAGGATGTTGGAGTTAGTGAAATCTGGTAAAGTTGAGGCCTCAGTTTCAGCCGGAAATACAGGAGCACTAATAAGTGCTAGTCAGCTTAAATTAAGAAGGATAAAAGGAGTTTTAAGACCAGCTATAACAACTATATTTCCTAGTAAAAAAAGGGATATTGTTTTGATGGATGTTGGGGCAAATGCCGATTGTAGACCGGAATTTATAAATCAGTTTGCAACAATGGGGGCATTATATTATGAGGAGATGTTCGGAGTTTCAAATGCCAAAGTGGGACTTCTTAACATAGGAACCGAAGAGGGAAAGGGTAATGAGATTACAAGAGAAGCCTTCCATCTTTTAAAAAGCAATGATAAAATAAATTTCATAGGAAGTATTGAAAGTAGAGAGATGATGGATGGAGATGTGGATGTAATCGTCACAGATGGCTTTACTGGAAATATGGTTTTAAAAACAGCTGAAGGAACTGCTAAGTTTATATTTTCTATTTTAAAGGAAGAGATAAACAGAAGTGTTTTAGGAAAGATGGGAGCACTACTATTGAAACCTATCTTAAAAAAATTAAAAGTAAAGTTGGATTCATCTGAATACGGAGGAGCACTTTTTCTGGGAGTTAATGGAATATCTGTAAAGGCTCATGGAAATTCAACGGCTAGAGGAATCAAGAATGCTTTAAAGGTGGCTAATAAATTTGCAGAGGATAAATTTATAGATAGGTTAGCTGAGGTAATGAAACAGAATCAAGGAGGAAGCGACGATGTTTAAAAATGTAGGGATAATAGGATTAGGGACATACGTTCCAGAGAACGTAATGACAAATTTTGATTTTGAGAAAATTATAGATACATCTGATGAGTGGATTAGAACAAGAACGGGTATAGAGGAGAGAAGATTTGCAAGTGCGGATCAAGCCACATCTGATTTAGGGGCAGAGGCTGCAAAGATAGCTTTAGAGAAAGCAGGGCTTTCTGCAGAGGATATAGATATGATAATTTTGGCGACAACAACACCAGATTATCCAATTCAAAGTACAGCGTGTGTTGTACAGGAACTGATAGGAGCAGTAAATGCAGGAGCAGTAGATGTCAATGCTGCATGTAGCGGTTTCGTATATGCTCTGACAATGGCAAAAGCCTTAATCGCTTCTGGAATGAATAAAAAAGTGTTGGTAATTGGAGCAGAAGTTTTGTCCAAATGTGTAGATATGCAAGACAGAAATACTTGTGTTTTATTTGGGGATGGAGCAGCGGCAGCGGTAGTGGCAGAAGTAGAGGAAGGATATGGAATACTATCGCAATTTTTAGGAGCGGAACCTGATGTGAAGGGAGCTCTTAGAACACCGGCTGGAGGAACTAGAAAGCCATTGAGTCAAGAGGTTTTAGATGAGAGATCGAATTTTTTACAGATGAAGGGACAAGATGTGTTTAAGTTTGCTGTGAAAGCTCTTCCAAAAGCTACTTTAGAGGCTTTAAATGGTGCTGGTTTAAAAGCGGAAAATATAGATATGGTATTTCCACATCAGGCAAATGTTAGAATAATAGAGGCAGCTTCAAAGAGGTTAGAGATTCCAATGGATAAATTTTATCTAAATTTAAACAAGTTTGGTAATACATCATCAGCTTCGATTGGGTTGGCACTGGGGGAAGCCTTAGAGAAAGGTCTTGTAAAAAAAGGCGATACAGTCGTATTGACGGGGTTTGGAGCAGGATTAACGTATGCTTCAATGATAATTAAATGGTCTTACTAAATTTAGAATTGACAGAGCAAAAATAATGTGATATATTAAAAAACACATGTTATTTAAAAAGGAGTTAGTATGAGTAAAATAGCTTTTGTTTTTCCAGGTCAAGGGACGCAGTACATTGGTATGGGAAAAGATCTTTATGAGAATAGTGAACTAGCTAAAAAGGAGTTTGATAAAATCTTCTCTAATTTAGATTTTGATTTGAAGTCAGTTATGTTTGAGGGGAGCGAGGAGGAGTTAAAAGATACTAAAAATACTCAACCTGCTATAGTGGCTATGAGTTTAGTTTTAGAGAAGTTACTAAGAGATAAAGGTGTTAAACCAGATTATGTAGCGGGGCACTCTGTAGGAGAGTATGCAGCGGTAGGATCAGCAGGATTTTTATCTATGGAAGATGCTGTAAAGTTAACGGCGTTGAGAGGAAAAGCTATGAGTGAAGTGTCAGGGAAAGTTGTTGGAACAATGGCGGCAATAATCGGACTTGATGCGGATAAAATAGTTGAAACTTTAAAATCGGTAGAGGGAGTTGTTGAAGCGGTAAATTTTAATGAGCCTAAGCAAACTGTGATAGCTGGAGAAAAAGAAGCGATAGGAAAAGCTTGTGTAGCTCTAAAAGAGGCAGGTGCAAGAAGAGCTATGGAACTAGCTGTCTCTGGACCTTTTCATTCAAGCTTGATGCAACCAGCTGGTGAAATATTGAAAGAGGCTCTAGAGAGCTTTAATTTTGAAGAATCTTCAATAGTTTTGATTGCAAAT
Source organism: Cetobacterium sp. (assembly GCF_977044495.1). Lineage (NCBI taxonomy): Bacteria > Fusobacteriati > Fusobacteriota > Fusobacteriia > Fusobacteriales > Fusobacteriaceae > Cetobacterium > Cetobacterium sp. The sequence goes on from NZ_CDRRQU010000024.1 coordinate 18,789, forward strand.
ACAACAGCAAAAGGTATCACAAAAGCAGATGATTTAAAAGAGGAACTATATAGACAAAGTTTTGGACCAGTTAAATGGGTAGATACAATTTTGGCTCTAAAAGAGGCAGGAGTGACAACTGTATACGAAATTGGACCGGGAAAAGTATTGAATGGTTTAATAAAAAAGATTGATAAAGAGATAGAAGTTATCAATATTGAAAAGTTTTCAGACTTAGTATAGGATACTAAAGATTATAAAACTTGAAAAAATATATTAAATTTGCTAATATATTAATATAAATAATTAAAAAAATCAGGAGGAAAACACATGTTAGATAAAATAAGAGAAATAGTTGTAGAGCAATTGGGAGTGGACGCTGACCAAGTAACTTTAGAGGCAAACTTTGTAGAGGACTTAGGAGCGGACTCGTTGGATACAGTTGAGTTAATAATGGCTTTTGAAGAGGAGTTTGATATAGAGATTCCTGATACAGAAGCAGAAAAAATTAAAACTGTTCAAGATGTTGTAAACTACATTGAGGCAAATAAGTAGGAAAAATTAAAGGGGTATGAAAGTACCCCTTTAGTTATATTTTTTGGAAAAATAATGAAGAGGTGGATAAAATAATGAGAAGAGTAGTTGTAACAGGGGTTGGTTTAATAACTTCACTAGGTACTGGGACGGAAAAATCTTGGGAAGCTATTAAAGCTGGAAAGTGTGGAATAAAAGAGATTAAATCTTTTGATACAACAGAAAGTGCTGTTAAAATAGCTGGTGAGGTTACTGACTTTGATCCAACTGAATTTGGAATAGAAAAAAAAGAGGTAAAAAAATTAGCTAGAAATACACAGTTTGCAATAGCCGCTGCAAAAATGGCATTAGAGGACTCAGGACTTATTATAGATGAAAAAAATGCAACTAAAGTTGGAACAATAGTGTCATCTGGAATTGGTGGAATTGAAGTTTTTGAAGAACAGTATGGAACAATGTTAGAAAAAGGTACTAGAAGAATATCTCCATTTACGATACCAGCAATGATAAATAATATGGCATCCGGAAATGTTGGGATTTATTTTGGTGCAAAGGGTCCGAATAAGGCTGTTGTGACGGCGTGTGCAGCAGGAACTCATTCAATAGGAGATTCTTATGAGATGATAAAATCAGGAAAAACAGATGCTATGATAACAGGTGGAACAGAGGCTTGTATCACAAAATTTGCAATAAATGGATTTGCAAATATGAAAGCATTATCCACGAGAAATGATGAACCTGAAAAAGCATCTAGACCATTTACAGCAGATAGAGATGGATTTGTAATGGGAGAGGGAGCTGGAATCTTGATATTAGAGGAGTTAGAATCAGCAAAAGCTAGAGGAGCGAAGATATACGCTGAGATTGTAGGGTATGGAGAGACTTGTGATGCCTATCATATAACATCACCAGCAGAAGGTGGAGAAGGAGCTACAAGAGCTTTTGTTATGGCAATGGAAGAGGGAAATATAAAACCGGAAGAAGTTGGATACATCAATGCTCATGGAACATCAACACCTGCTAATGATAGAAATGAGACAGCAGCTATAAAGGATGCTTTTGGAAAATCGGCGTATACTATGAATATCTCTTCGACAAAAGGAGCTACAGGACATGGACTTGGAGCGGCTGGAGGAATTGAAGGAGTAATTTTAGCACTGGCAATAGCAGAAGGGGTAGTACCTCCGACAATAAATCTAGATAATCCTGATTTAGAGTTAGATTTAAACTACACTCCAAATAAAATGGTAAAAAGAGATATAGAAGTAGGAATGTCAAGTTCATTGGGATTTGGTGGACACAATGCTGTAATTGCAATGAGAAAATATAAATAGAAGAGGGAGAGAGATAAGTGAAAAAATCGTACTTAGAATTAGAGGATAAAATAGGTTATACCTTTAAAAATAAGGAGTTGTTAAAAAATGCACTTATCCATAGATCTTTTGGAAATGAACATGCTAAGTATAGGAAGTTGAATAATGAGAGACTGGAACTGCTAGGGGATGCAGTTCTAGATCTTATTGTGACGGAATATCTATATAAAAGTTACCCAAATGCTTTAGAAGGGGACTTAGCAAAGCTAAAAGCTATGGTAGTAAGTGAGCCTGTTTTGGCGAGAATATCAAAAAGTTTGGGTTTTGGACAGTATTTGATGTTGAGTAAAGGTGAAGAGTTAACTGGTGGAAGAGAGAGAAATTCAATATTAGGGGACGTTTTTGAGGCAATATTGGGAGCAGTATATTTGGACTCGGATTTTATAGTGGCAAAAAATATAGCTATGAATTTCTTAAAATATCCAATTGAACATATAAATGAAAATGAAGATATTTTGGATTTTAAAACGATATTGCAAGAGTATAGTCAAAAAGAATATAAAATAATTCCAACTTATCAGGTAGTTAATGAGGATGGACCAGATCATCTAAAGGTTTTTGAAGTTGTGGCAGTTATAAAAGATGATTTAAAGGGATATGGAAAAGGAAAAAATAAAAAAAGTGCAGAGCAGTCAGCAGCGAAAGATATTTGTAAAAAGTTAGGAGTAAAGCTTTATGAAACATTATAATATTCCAATTTTTATAAGTCATTTTGGATGTCCAAATGATTGTGTTTTTTGTAATCAAAAAAAGATAAACGGTAGGGAGACAGATGTAACCACAGAGGATATAAAAGATATAATCGAAACATATTTAAAAACTCTTCCAAAAAAATCCAAGAAAGAAGTGGCTTTTTTTGGTGGAACTTTTACAGGAATTTCTATAAAATTACAAGAGGAATATTTATCTGTAGTTTATGAGTATATAAAAAATGGTTTGATTGATGGAATAAGATTATCGACAAGACCTGATTATATTGATAAAAAAATAGTAGATATGCTGAAAAAATACGGAGTTACAACTGTAGAGTTAGGGGTTCAATCTTTAGATGAGAAAGTGTTGTTGAAAACACACAGATTTTATCCGATTGAGAAAGTATATGAAGCTTCAAAGTTAATAAAAGAAGCTGGAATTGAGTTGGGAATACAATTGATGTTGGGACTACCGGGATCAACTGACGAAAGTGATTTCGTCAGTGCTTTAAAAACAGTGGATTTAAAACCAAATATTGCACGAATTTATCCAACTTTAGTTATAAAAGAGACTGAAATGGCGGATATGTTTAAGCGTGGAAGCTATGTTCCACTGAGTTTAGAGGAAGCAGTTAAGAGGTGTAAAAAAATATATTCTCTTTTAGCTTATAATGATATAAATATTGTTAGAGTTGGATTGCAACCAACAGAGGAGTTAAATGATAAGGAGAATGTTTTAGGAGGTCCTTTCCATCCAGCATTTAGGGAGTTAGTTGTCGGAGAGATATACTATGACTTTCTTAAAGAGGTGTATGAGAGAGAGAAAAGGTTAGAAGTAGAAATAAACGAAAAGAATGTTTCCAAAATTATAGGTATAAATAAAATCAATAGAGAGAAATTAGGAAAAAATTTAATAGTAAAGATGGATAATACGTTAGAGATAGATAGAATCAAAATAAATGAAAACATATACTCATGGAAACAGGTTCTTAGGAGAGAGATAAATGAACCAGATAATAATAAATACCAATAAATTTAAAACAAGAGCAGCGGTTTTAGCAAAAGGAAAAGTTATGGAGATTCATATTGAAAGAGAGGGAGAGGGAACACTGAATGGCAATATCTATAAAGGGAGAGTTGCCAATGTTCTTCCCGGTATGGAATCAGCTTTTGTCAATATTGGGCTTGAGAAAAATGGTTTTTTATATGTTAAGGATTTGAGGGATTTTGAAGAGAAGTATTTAACTGGAATTACAAATAGTGGGAAACCGATAGAAGAGTTGTTGAATGTGGGAGATGATGTAGTAGTACAAGTTTTAAGCGATCCTAGAGGTAGTAAAGGTGCGAGAGTAACGACTCACTATACTATACCTGGGAAATTTTTAGTTTTGATGCCAAATAACGACCATATTGCTATATCAAAAAAGATAAAAGGTGAAATGGAAAGGGGACGTTTGGAAAAGCTTTTTTCAAAAATAGTTCCTGAAAATATGGGAGTTATAATAAGAACTGCGGCGGAAGGGAAAAGTGCTCACCACTTTGAAAAAGAGTTACAATACTTAAAAAAGAGATGGGAAGAGATAGAAATCAAGATAAAAAAGGCAAAAACAGGTGAACTTTTATATAAAGATAATGATATTGTGAGCAAAGTGTTAAGAGACATAGTTGACAATGATATCGACGAAGTAGTTGTGGATAATGAGGGAGTTTATTTGGAAATAATTGAGTATGTGAAAGCTTTTAGTGAAGGAATACCAAAGACAAAAATAAAGCTTTATACAGAAAAAGAGGATATTTTTCATAGATATGGTATCCAAAAGGAGATAGAGAAGTCTTTAGAGGTGACAACTTCGTTGGAGTGTGGAGGCTCTATTGTAATTGAAAAAACAGAGGCATTGGTCAGTATAGACGTAAATACTGGGAAAAATATAGGGAGCATGAACTTAGAGGAAACTGTGGTAAAAACTAATATGGAAGCTGCCGCTGAAATAGCAAGACAACTGAGAATAAGGAATTTGAGTGGAATTATTATTATTGATTTTATAGATATGAAAGTTGAAGAGGACAAACAGAAAGTACTAAAGGTATTAGAAGAAAATTTAGCTAAAGACAGAGTTAAGACAAATATAATACATTTTACTGATTTAGGATTAGTGGAGATGACTAGGAAAAGGTTGGGAAAACCATTGAGTTATTATTTTCAAGATGAGTGTCCTATGTGTAAAGGAACTGGGAAAATCCGAGGAAGTAGAGCTATTGTTGAGAATATATTAAAGGATTTAAAAGATATAGTTGAGGAAAAAGATATAAAAAATGTAAAAATAATAACGAAATCTTCGGTTAAAGAAAAAATAGAGGAGATATATTTTGATTTTATTAAATCTCTTTTACAAGCTTCTGGTAAGACAATAGAGATAACTGCAAAAAATAGGGATTTAGTAAAAGATTACGAAATATTATTAGAAAGTTAGGTGGAAAATGAGATTAGCTTTGTATTCAGGAACATTTGATCCAATAACAAAAGGTCACAAGGAGATAATAAAACGAGCAAGTAAAATGTGTGATAGATTGATTGTTGCAGTTTTAAATAATGGTAGTAAAAAAACCTTGTTTTCTTTAGAGGAACGTAAAGAGATGGTAGAAGAGGTTTTGAAAGATATAGAAAATATAGAAGTGGTGGAGCATAGTGGGCTACTGGCTAATTATATGAAAGAGAGAGGATGTAAATATATAATTAGAGGATTAAGAGCAGTTATTGACTACGAATATGAACTATCATTAGCATATGGGAATTATGATATTTCTGATGGAGAGATTGAAACAGTTTTTATTCCGGCGTCGAAAGAGTATCTCTATGTAAGTTCTTCAGTTGTGAGAGAGCTAGCACTATATAAAGGAAAATTGGACAACTACTTAGATGAGTTTGTAATAGAGAAGATAAAAGAAAGATTTGAGGAGTAAGTATGGCAAAGGCAAAGAGTTTTTATGTATGTAGTGAGTGTGGATTTAAAACCATAAAATGGATGGGAAAGTGTGATGGTTGTGGAGAATGGGGAACTTTTGAAGAGGAGATTGAGATCTCTCCAGTCGCAGGAAAGAGTATAAAATCATCTACAAATTCACTTGTGAATATACAGGAAAAGGTAGTATCTTTTGCCAATGTTCAAATAGAAAAAAACTTTAGATATAAAACTAAGATTTCCGAATTTGATAGAATTTTAGGAGGAGGGTTAGTAAAAGGTGAGGTTGTACTTATAACTGGAAATCCGGGGATTGGAAAATCGACACTTCTTTTACAAACAGCCAAAGAATATACAGAGTATGGAGATGTTTTGTATGTGTCAGGAGAGGAGTCACCAGCCCAGATAAAGTCCAGAGGAGAGAGGTTGGGAATATATTCTGAAAACTTATATTTGATGTCAGAAACAGATATCCAAATTATATATGAGTATGTTATTACAAAAAAACCTAAAATAGTTATTGTTGATTCTATTCAAACGCTGTATAATTCAGAGGTGGACTCCATTCCGGGAACACCCACTCAAATACGAGAGTGTACGTTAAAAATAATAGAACTTGCTAAAAAAAATGATGTTTCATTTTTTATAGTTGGGCATATAACGAAAGATGGAAAAGTGGCAGGACCAAAACTTCTTGAACACATGGTGGACGCTGTATTTCATTTTGAAGGAGAGGAAGGACTTTTTTATAGAATATTGAGAAGTTTAAAAAATAGATTTGGATCCACAAATGAGTTAGCGGTATTTAGTATGGAAGATACTGGGATTCATGAAGTAAAAAATTCATCAGAATTTTTCTTGAGCGAAAGGGATGAAAAAAATATAGGAAGTATGGTAGTACCAGTATTGGAGGGAACAAAAGTTTTTCTTTTAGAGATACAGACATTACTGACTGACTGTACTATTGGAATACCTAAAAGAATAGTTCAAGGCTTTGACAGAAATAGGATGCAGATATTGACGGCGATTGCGGAAAAACGAATGGGGTTGCACTTAGGGATGAAAGACCTTTTTATAAATATACCAGGTGGACTTTCTATAAATGATCCAGCAGCAGATTTAGGAGCTCTTATTTCGATAGTTTCACTCTATAAAAATGTAGCTATAAGCCAGAAAATAGCGGCTATTGGAGAACTAGGATTGAGGGGAGAGATTCGAAAAGCTTTTTTCATAGATAAAAGATTGAGAGAGCTTGAAAAACTTGGTTTTAAAGGTGTATACGTGCCTGAAGCTAATAGAAAAGAGATTGAAAAAAATAGTTATAAATTAAAAATAATATATTTAAAAAATTTAGAAGAATTTTTAGAGAGGATGAGTAAAGATGAATAACCCAGAATTCTTAGAGATTCTTTCTCTTTTGGCTCCAGGGACAAAGTTAAGAGAGGGGATATATAACGTTTTAGATGGTGAAATGGGAGCTTTAATAGTTGTAGGTTTAGATTCTGAAGTTCAGAAAATAATGGATGGTGGATTTGAAATAAACTGTGAGTACACACCAGAAAAGTTATTTGAACTTTGTAAGATGGATGGAGCTATAATATTGGACTCCGATATAACAAGAATACATTCTGCGAATGTGCATTTACAGCCGAGCATGAGATTTTCTACAAATGAGAGCGGAACAAGACATAGAACAGCTCAAAGGGTTGCCAAACAGACCGACAAATTGGTGATTGCTGTATCGGAAAGAAAAAAAGTTGTAACAATATATAAAGGTGAAATGAAGCATAGGCTTAGAAGTACTTCAGATTTAATGGGAGAGGCTTCTCAAGGTTTAAATACTTTAGAACGTTATCGATTTGTTTTAGATAAAGCTTTAGCAAACTTGACAATTCTTGAATTAGATGATTTAGTGACATTGTACGAGGTAACAGTTGTACTTCAAAGATTTGAAAAAGTGACAAGAATATTTCAGGAGATGAATACATATATGACTGAACTTGGGGTGGATGGAAGACTTGTTAGATTGCATCTAAACGATTTAATTCAGGATATTGAAAGTGAAAAAGAGGATTTCTTGAGAGATTATTGGAATTACTCCAATGCACCGTTCAACCTATATGAAATAACAGATAGACTTTCAAGATTAACAGATGATGAGCTAAAAGAGTTAGAAAAGTTATCAGCAGTTCTTGACTATGGAAAGACATATTCAGCTTTAGGAAATAGGGTAACACCAAAAGGATATAGAATTTTAGATAAAATAACTAAATTGACAAAGAGAGATATAGATAAAATAGTGAATAACCATGGAAATCTGTCTAAAATTCAGGAAGCTTCCACAGAGGAACTTTTGGAGATTAAAGGTATTAGTAAGTTTAAAATAAAAGCTATTCAAACCGGATTGAAAAGGTTGAAAGTAACTGTTGAATTAGAGAAGTAAAAGTCCACTTAAAAAAGTGGATTTTTTATTATAAATATGCTATTACTTATACTATAGGGGTATATCCTATGATGAAGAAAACGTGATTTAAAATAGGAGGGCTTATGGAAGATAATTGTTCAAATAAAATTTGTGGTGATAAAAAGAAATTAATTGCTAGAGCCAATAGAGTAGAAGGGCAAATTAGAGGAATAAAAAGAATGATTGAAGAGGATGCATATTGTGATGATGTTCTGAATCAAATCTCGTCAGCAAAGGCAGCATTGGACGGAATAGCTAAAGTAATTTTAGAGACTCATTTGAGAAAGTGTGTCGTATCAGGAATAAAAAATAATGAAGAGAACAAAGTAATCGATGAACTGATATATACATTGGGAAAAATGATGAAATAATAGTAAATTTTTCTTTGATTTAGATGAATAGTATGCTAAAATTCAACTAGTATAAAGTTATTTAGGAGGGGATTAATGAGAAGAATAGTTACTTTTATCATGTCGATGATGTTAGCAGTTGGATTATTTGCAGCGAAGCCAACTAAAGTAGGAATAGTTCTTTCTACTGGTGGACTGGGAGATAAGTCATTCAATGATGCTGCTTACAGAGGGTTAGAACAAGCACAAAAGGATTTAGGAATTGAGTTTAAATATGTTGAGCCAGCGTCACCAGCTGAAGATGAGGAGTTTTTAAGAGAATATGCTGAAGCGGGATATGACTTAATAATTGCTACTGGATTTCAAATGACAGAATCAGCAAGAACAGTGGCAGCGGATTATCCAGATGTTAAATTTTTGATGATTGATGATGTTATAGATTTACCAAATGTAAAATCTATGGTATTTAAAGAGGAAGAGGGATCTTTCCTAGTTGGAGTTATAGCTGGACTAATGACTAAAAATAACGCAGTTGGATTTGTTGGTGGAATGGAAAATCCTTTAATTAAAAAGTTTGAAGTAGGATTTAAACAAGGTGCAGAGTATGTTAATCCAAAAGTTAAATTCTTCTCGGTGTATACAACTGGACCAAATCCATTTAATGACCCAGTGAGAGGTAAAGAGAATGCAATATCTGAGATCAATCAAGGTGCAGATGTAATATACCATGCGGCTGGAGGAACAGGTATGGGAGTTATTGCAGCAGCAAAAGAGAAAGGTGTATTTGCTATTGGAGTTGATTCAAATCAAGACGCAGTTGAGCCTGGAACAGTTTTAACATCTATGCTTAAGAATGTTGACGTTGGAGTTTTTGATACAATCAAAGCTTTAACTAAAGGTGAATTTGTACCGGGATTAGCTGTTTATGGTGCAAAAGAAGATGGGGTAGGAGTTACTAATTTTGAATTTACAAAAGAGATTATTGGAGCTGAAAAACTTGCAAAATTTGAAGAGATTAAGGCTAAATTAATGGCTGGAGAAATCAAAGTAAGCGATAAATAATAAACGCGGGGCTGGTCATTTTGATCAGCCTTTTGTTACCTTATAGAAAAGGAGAGAGATAGTTATGAAAAAAGTAGAAAGAGTCACTTTAATAGTACTGGATAGTGCTGGAGTAGGAGCTTTACCAGATGCAAAAGAGTTTGGAGATGAAAAAACGAATACGTTGGGAAATACGGCTCTTGCAACTGGGGGATTGAATTTAAAAAATCTGGAAGAGTTGGGACTTGGAAATATTACAGAGATTTTGGGTGTAGAAAGAGTTGAAAACGCAAAAGGAGCATACGGAAAAGCCATGGAACTTTCTAAAGGAAAGGATACGACGACAGGGCACTGGGAGATTGCTGGAATTGTTCAAGAGAAAGCTTTTCCAACTTATAGCAATGGTTTTCCAAAGGAAACAATAGAGGCTTTTGAAAAAGCTACTGGAAGAAAAGTAATTTGTAATTTACCCTATTCAGGGACAGATGTTTTAGAGGTATATGGAGAGGAACAACTGGCTACTGGGGCTTGGATTGTTTATACATCTGCTGATCCAGTGTTTCAAATAGCCGCTAACGAAGAGATAGTATCCTTAGATGAACTCTATTCAGCTTGTAAAAAAGCTTTAGAAATTTGTGGAGAGTTATCTCCTGTGGCGAGAGTAATTGCAAGACCCTATATAGGGAAGAGAGCTGGAGAGTTTATAAGAACGTCAAATAGGCATGATTATTCTGTTGAGCCACCAATTGAAAGTATGTTGGATAGAGTTAAAAACGCTGGACTGGATGTAATAGGTATAGGTAAAACTAGTGATATATTTGCAGGTGTTGGAATAACGCAGAGCAGAGGAACAAATAAAGATAATTTAGATGGAATTTTAAAAACTATCGAAGAGTTAAAAAAAGATACAAAAGGAATTATATTTACAAATTTGGTTGACTTTGATATGAAGTACGGTCATAGAAGAGATCCAAAAGGGTACAAGTTAGCTTTAGAAGAGTTTGATAACTACCTTCCTGAAATTATAGATAATTTGAAAGAAAATGAACTGCTTATATTAACAGCAGATCACGGATGCGATCCTACATATAAAGGAAGCGACCATACGAGGGAGTATATTCCAATAGTTGTGTATGGAAAAATGATAAAAGAAAATATAGATTTGGGAGTTCAGAAGGGGTTTTCGACAATAGCAGCTACAGTAGAGGAGTTGTTATTAGGAAAAACCGATTTAAAAGGAAGTTTTGCTAGTCAAATTATAAAATAAGAAGAAATTAGGAGGAAAAAATGAGTGTACATATAGGTGCAAAAAAGGGAGATATAGCTGAAACGGTATTACTACCGGGGGATCCATTGAGAGCTAAATGGATTGCGGAAACTTTTTTAGAAGATGTAGTTTGCTACAATGAAGTTAGAGGGATGTACGGATATACTGGAACTTATAAAGGAAGAAGAGTTTCAGTTCAAGGAACTGGAATGGGAGTTCCCTCGATATCAATTTATGTAAATGAATTGATAAGAGATTATGGGGTTAAAAATTTAATCAGGGTTGGAACTGCGGGGTCTTATAGAGAGGATATAAAAATAAGAGATGTAATTTTAGCTATGTCGTCATCAACGACCTCAGGGATTAATAGACTTAGGTTTGATGGAGCGGATTATGCACCGACAGCAGATTTTGAATTGTTTATGAGGGCAGCTGAAGCTGCAAAAGTAAAAGGTATAAAGATTAAAGGTGGAAATGTTTTAACTGTTGATGAGTTTTACGGAGATAATTTTGAAGCTTATAAAAAATGGGCAAATTTTGGAGTGCTTTGTGTTGAGATGGAAACGGCAGCGTTGTATACAATAGCAGCAAAATACAATGCAAAAGCATTGACAATATTAACAATTTCAGACTCTTTAGTAACTGGAGAAGAAACAACATCTTTAGAGAGACAAACAACCTTAAAAGATATGGTTGAAATAGCATTAGAAAGTGTAGTGGAGTAATGATATGAAAAGAGAACTAGATGAAAAAATAATTTTAGAATATGTGGATAAAGCTATTGCTGCTAGAGAAAATGCTTATGCTCCCTATTCAGGATTTAAAGTTGGAGCAGTATTGGTAGATGAAAATGGGAATGAAACATCAGGAGCTAATATTGAAAATGGATCATATGGACTTTCAAACTGTGCGGAAAGAAGTGCAATTTTTGCGGCGGCAAGTAAAGGCATGAGAAAAATAAAATTAATAGCTGTAGTTGCTGATACAACTGGACCAGTGAGTCCATGCGGAGCGTGTAGACAGGTTATAAAAGAGTTTGCAGATGATGATACAATAATCATATTAGGAAACCTAAAAAGAGATTATAAATTGATGACAATGGAAGAGTTGTTACCTTATGGATTTGAACTTTAATCAAAAAAAGAGGTGTATATCACCTCTTTTTTTTTATAGAATATTAAGTTTGACAAAGTAGCTAGTATATTTTATTATAGAGATATATTGTTTTGAAAATAAATGTGAAAAAAGAAACAAGGAGGAAAGAATGTCAAGAGAAAACAGTAATTCTGCTTATGCGTATAAAGTACTAAAAAGAAATATATTTGAGTTGAATTTAAAACCCGGGAGTGAACTGAGTGAAAAAGTCATAGGGGAAAGACTTGGAATGAGTAGAACTCCAATCAGAGAAGCATTGATATTACTAAAGCATGATCAACTGATAGAGAGTATTCCTCAAAAAGGAACGTTTGTAACAAAAATTAGTGCTCAGAAAGTTTTAGAGGCTAAAGTTTTAAGGGTGGCGCTAGAAACTGCCGCTTTTGAAAGAGTGATAGAAACGTTAGACAAGGAGTTTATAGAGGATTTGAGAACGAATATAAAAATGCAAAGAGTCTATTGCGAAGGAAACCGTAATTATTTAGAGTTTCATAAAATGGACAATGATTTCCATAAAATGATTTTTGAAAAGGCGGGTATTCCAGGGCTATGGGAGTTAGCATTAAATGGAACAGGACACTACCAAAGAGTGAGAGTTTTGAATGCAAAAAATAAGACTAGCGATATATCTGTTGTAAAAGAGCACGAAGAAATTTTAGAGGCTTTGGAGAAAAAAGATATAGAAAGATTGAGGGGGATGCTAGAACATCACTTGGGGAGAACTCTTTTAAAATTGAAAAAATTGGAAGCTGAAAATCCAGAATACTTTGAGGTAAAAGAGGAAGTCATGAAGGATGATGCTTTTATTCTACTGAAGTAAAAAAACTACAAAAACACTTGACTTTTATAGAAAAAACAGTATACTTTAAAACATGAAAGCACAAATGAACGAATAAAGAACGAAATGTATATTTTCAAAAAAGTTGAAAATGAAAATTAAGTTTTATAGTTTTAACATTTTATGTTTTGGGGAAAATAAAGGGAAGGTGAAAAATTTGAAAGAGTTCAGATTAGAGAGCGATTCAATAGGAACATTGGAAGTTCCAGTGGATGCTTATTATGGAGTTCAGTCATTGAGAGGGAAAAATAATTTTTATATTACGGGGTATAAACTAGGAAATGATTTTATTAAGGCGTTGGCATATGTAAAAAAAGCTTCAGCTATAGCTAATCTAGAGGCAGGAATGCTAGATAAGGATATTGTGGATGCAATAGTTAAAGCATCTGAAGAGATTATAGCTGGAAAATTTATGGATCAATTCATAACTGATGTTATTCAGGGTGGGGCTGGAACATCAATGAATATGAATATGAATGAGGTGATAGCTAATAGAGCTGGAGAATTATTGGGGGGAGAGCTTGGCAAATATGATAGAGTTCATCCTAATGATCATGTGAATTATGGACAATCGACAAATGATGTGATTCCAACTGCTGGAAAATTAGCTTTACAGATAATGTCAGAGGAGCTATTGAGAACTCTAGAGAGGTTAAAATTAACTCTATTAGATAAAAGTATAGAATTTGATAATGTTATTAAAATGGGAAGAACACACCTGCAAGATGCAGTGCCTATTAGATTAGGACAGGAATTTAAAGCTTATGCTCAGCCAGTGGCTAGAGATATAAGAAGAATAAAAATAGCTTTAGAAGATTTAAAAACAGTTAATATGGGAGCAACAGCTGTGGGAACAGGAATTAACGCGGATACTAAATATGTAGAAGATGTTGTTAGAATTTTATCTGAAGTTACGGATGTTGATTTTGTTCAAGCTGACGACTTAGTTGATGGAACAAGAAATTTAGATAGTTTTGTGTGGTTGTCTTCGGCATTAAAAGTAACAGCTGTAAATTTATCAAAAATGGCGAATGATTTAAGACTGATGGCATCAGGACCAAAAACAGGATTGGCAGAGATCAATTTACCTCAACAACAGCCAGGATCTTCAATAATGCCTGGAAAAGTAAATCCAGTAATTCCTGAAGTGATGAACCAAGTTTGTTTCCAAATATTTGGAAATGACCAGACAGTAACAAAAGCAGCAGAAGCAGGTCAATTAGAGTTAAATGTATTTGAACCGGTATTATTTTTTAATTTATTCCAATCGATAGAAATTTTAAAGAATGGAGTTAATACTTTAATAGATAATTGTTTAATTGGAATTACTGCAAATAAAGAGAGATGTCAGCAATTAGTTGATATGAGTGTTGGAACAATAACAGCTTTAAATCCACATATAGGGTATAAAAATGCGGCGGATATAGCAAAGACATCCATAAAAACAGGAGTTTCAGTGGTAGATTTAATTTTAGAAAGAGAGTTGTTAACTAAAGAGGAGCTAGATATAATTTTAGATCCGTTTGAGATGACAAAACCAGGAATCCCAGGAAAAAGTTTGTTAAAGAATAGATAACACAAGAAAGAGGTCAAATTTGACCTCTTTTATTTTTGTAGAAATGTAAGAAGCTTTTCTTTAGATATTATACTATCTCCAGTATTGATAATAAGATAATTGCTTATCTCACTTGCTTCCAAAACGACTCGAATATTATCATCTTCATAAAATTCATTTGTGTAGTTGTTAAAAATAATACCTTGAATAGCTATTTGCTTTTCTTTTAAAAAACTAAGGGTCAGCATTGTATGATTTATAGCTCCAATTTTTGTAGAGCAAACAAGTATAACAGGTAAGTTTAAATCTTTTATGAAATCAAACATGAAATATTTATTTCTTATTATTGGAACGTAGATACCTCCAGCAGCTTCTATGAAAGTTGTTGAGTACTTAGATTTTAAAATATTCCATTGTTTGAAAATAGAGTCCATAGAAATTGGAATATTTTCTAGCTCAGAAGCTAAATGAGGAGATACAGGAGTTTTGAAAAGATAAGTAGTCATTTCAGGTTTTAGAGTTGTTTCAGCAAAATCACATAAAAATTTTGGATCTAATGGAACTAATTTTTCGTTTTCAAAATAACATCCCGTTTGTAGTGGTTTATAATAACCGATATTATAGTTTTTTAAAGATTTAAAAATAAGGGAAGAGACGTACGTCTTCCCTATATCAGTATCTGTTCCTATAATAAAGTATCCTGTTTTTAGTCTAGCTATCAAGAGTAAATCCCTCCTTAACAATCATCTCTTTGTCAGAAGCTATGGTACTTCCTGTTGTTGTTAGAAAATTTCCAGTCAGAGCTGAATTGATTCCACCTCTAATGCCTTGAATCTCTAAATCGCCAAGTTGAAGTCTTCCACCGGCATATCTTAAAGAGGAGTCGGGATTTATGAAGCGATAGACTGCGATTGTTTTAATAATTTCCATAGGATCCAAAGAAGGATAACTTTCCATTGGAGTCCCAGCGATAGGTGTTAAAAAATTTAAAGGTATAGATTTAATTTTTAGATTTTTTAATTCAAAAGCCATGTTCAATCTGTCGACTCGACTTTCTCCTAATCCTAAAATACCTCCACTGCAAACTTCTAATCC
Organism: Cetobacterium sp.; assembly: GCF_977044495.1. NCBI lineage: Bacteria > Fusobacteriati > Fusobacteriota > Fusobacteriia > Fusobacteriales > Fusobacteriaceae > Cetobacterium > Cetobacterium sp. The sequence continues at coordinate 34,092 of NZ_CDRRQU010000024.1, forward strand.
TACCTCTTGAGCTATTAAGATTGTATTGATTCGATCTTGATAGGTGTGAGTTGTACAAATTTTGTCATAGAACTCTCGTGATGTTTCTAAATTATGGTGATAGGTTTTTACGCCAGCTTCTTTTAAAGCGTTTGCAGCCTCTTTGGTAAGTAGTCCATGAGAAGCACACAGATGTATATTGCTATTAGATTTCATATATTTGTAGAGATCAGCTACTTGAGAGGTTTCTTTTTGTGTAAGTAATCCTCTGCCACTGGTAACTAGTGCAAAGCGATTAGCACCCTCTTTTTCAACATTTAAAGCCAATTTTAGAGCTTCCTCTTTATTTGTTAAAGGATAAATAGGTGAAGCTGTCTTAAAATGAGAAGATTGAGCACAATATTTGCAATCTTCTGGACATTTCCCAGACTTTGCATTCATTATCGTGCATAGATTAAATTTATCTCCGCAAAAGAACTTTCTTATTTCATTTGCACAGTCTGATAAAAAAAGAATCTCTTCTCTTTCAGTGTGGATGTCTAAATCTATAAGTTTTTTGGCGTTCTCAAAAGTAATGGGGTGCCCCTTAAGAATGCTTTCTTTTAAAGTTAAAATAAAATTTTTCAAAAAAATATTCACCTCATTTTAATTAATATTTTCATTTTAATTATTACCACCATTTTTTCTTTTTAAAAAAATAAGCGGTTCCTAAAATAATTGAGACCATCAAAGTTAAAATAAAAAAATAGCCATATTTCCAAGTCAATTCAGGCATATATTGAAAATTCATACCATAGAGTCCAGCCAAGAAACTAAGAGGAATAAAAATACTAGAAATCATGGTTAAAACTTTCATAATTTCATTCATTCCGGTACTGATAGTGGAGTGATAAAGCTGTAGGAGTTCATTTCCTCTGTTGAAAAGAGTGTCATTGGATTCGTTAGCTATTATAATATGATCTTGTAAGTCACGTAAATAGATATCGATATCTTCACCTAGATATTCTTTGATATCTGAATCTTTAAATTTTGAAGAAACCTCTTTTAAAGGAGCTAAAGCCCTTCTGAATTTTAAAAGTTCTTTTTTTAGTTTTAAAATCTCCTCAAAATCGTTTTTACTAGGTTCAGTGATAACTTTACTCTCTAAGTAATCAAATCTTTCCTCTAAATCATCAATGATAAGAAAATAATTATCGACAATTCTATCGATTAGCGAGTAAGTTAGATAGCCTTCTTTTTTGGTTCTAAGACGTCCGTTTCTTTTTTCAATACGAGACCTAATGCTATCAAAAATATCAAATGGATTTTCTTGAAATGTTATTAAAAGATTTGAAAATAAAATAAAGGATATCTGTTCATATTCATATTTGTGTTTTTCATTGGAATGAGAAATTAGTTTCAATGTGATGAAAATATAATCCTCTCTAATCTCTATTTTAGGTCTTTGTGAGTTATTTAATAAATCTTCTAAAATTAAAGAGTCGATATTGAAAGCTTCTCCAATTTTTTTTATAAGTTCAGTATTGTGGATACCTCCGACGTTTAGCCAATTAACATGAGATGGATGCAACTCAATAAAGAGATTGTCTCTAAAGATAAAACTATTTTTTTTAAAAGATTCGTGATTATAAGTATAGTGTGTAATAGGAATTTCAACTGTAGCTTGGCGATTACCAGTATAAAGAAGAGTTCCAGGTTGTAGTCCAACTTTCTTATTCAAAATAGCACCTCCTATCAATATAGTATAGAATCATTATACTTAGTATAGAACTATAAGTAAATAAAAAATAAAAACAATATGTTATTGAAAGTTATTGATTATATCTGAATCAAAAAATTGTAAAAAGAGAGTAGAGTGTGATAAAATAAAGTGAATTTTTTAGATATTGAGGAGATGGAGATGAACTATTTTTTATTTTTAAACCATCCTAAGGGTGAAGAGGTGTATAAGGTGAGTCTAGAAAGAGAAGAGATGCTAAAAGAACACTTCTCTAGGGTAGATATTTTAGAAACTGAAGTTGTAATAAGAGGAGAGCGTTACAGAGCGATTGTGGATTATTCAGCATTTTCTAATTTAGCAAATTTTGATTGCTTTAGATGCCAAGATCCCTGTTGTGCAGATAACCCAGTGGTATATGAGAAGATTACGAGAGAGTTTATATTAGACAACATTGACAGTTATAATAAAAAAACTAAAAATATAGATATTCTTTTAGAAAATGGTTATGAAATTGAAAATATCCTAAAAAGTATAAAAGAAGATAGATGTATGGTACCAGAGGAAGCGGTTGAAAATGAAATTTCTTTGTGCACGTGTTCTTTTAAGCCAAATAATGAATCGGTGTTGTGTTCTCTTCATTCTATTTGTTTAGAAAATAATATGGGAGCAAAAGAAATAGTTGAGAAAAAACCTTTAGTTTGTAGTTTGTGGCCAATTGATATAATTTCAGAAGAAGACGGAAGTTTATTATATATAACCGTGCCGGATGATTTTACTACAGGTTTTACAATAGAGGATTACTATGATACTCCTTGTGTAAATAAAGAGCTTACACAGAGTTCACTTTTTAGAAGAAAAAATCCTATAGGTTTTTTAGAGGAGGAGTATGTACCCCTGATATTGGCATATGGAGAAACTTTAAAATATAGTTTAGGTGAAAAATTTTATAATGATGTGAAGGCAAAACTGTTGGCAGAGAATCTTATTTTTATTGAGGAGCTAAATATAGAGGAGAAACAAATTTTAAAAAAATAAAAAAATGTTGACGAAGTTTAAAATTTATGATACTATAATTTTTGTCAGCGGGAAACACCGCCGGCAAAAATTGTAGAGAAGACATTAGCAACCGAATAGAGAAAATAGTCAGAAGTTATGAAAATAACAGATGCCAGAAATGGTAAACCAATAAATGGTGTAAACGTAAAGTCTTTGGACTTTAAATATATTTGAATGAAGAGTTTGATCCTGGCTCAGGATGAACGCTGACAGAATGCTTAACACATGCAAGTCGATTC
>NZ_CDRRQU010000025.1:0-37060 GCF_977044495.1 Cetobacterium sp.
AATTTAAAATCATACTCACCATTCTTAGTATTTTGAGGGACTTTCGCGAAAACTTTGACCGTCTCTTTAGACTGAGGATTAATTGTTACCACTTTCGGATAAACTTCTACAAAGTTTGCTCCATTATTTGAAGTTCCAGATAGTACATTCACTTTATATCTCTGTCGAGTCAAATACTCATTTGTGATATAGAACTCTCTGTATCCTCCATTTTCACTGTCCATTCTTTGATTAAAATATATATTTTGTAATCTAAACGAATAACTATCTAAAGAGATAAAAGTAAATAAACATATTAAAATATTTTTTTTATATTTTCTTAGCCAAATCACAAATAACATCCCTTTCCTTTTCTCATTCTTAAAACTCGTTTCTTTGCCTTTACTGAACTTAAGCTTCTTTTTAAAATTTTAGCTAATTTATAGTTAGGCAAGTCCACATTTTTTTCTAGATATTCTATTTCTCTACTACTCCATTCTCTAGCACCAACCAGTTTCATCTCTATTGCCTTTAATGAAATTTGATACTGACTCTTTTTTAAATGCAATGACAGTGAATCTATATCGGTATCATAAAAATTATACTTTAAATACTCAATCTCTTCCTCAGTCCAGTCACCCGCTTTTCTTTTATTAGTTTTTTTTACTTTTTCTCTCAATAAGAAGTTTTTCTCTACATTTTTTTTTAACTCTTTGAAAAGTTCCTCTGTTGAATTCCTTAAAAGCACTATTTTCGAATTTTGTAAGGATAGATAGATAATATTCTGCATAAAATTGATATTAACAATTCTGCTTTCATTTAATACATTTTTAAGTTTTTGCTTTTCCTTCAATGATAAATTTAAATTCTCAATCCACATTCCAACCACCCATTAAACAAAAATTTAAACCATTATGTTTATTTAGGTATTATTCTAAACAAACATCATAAAAAATAAAAAAAGCTATAAAAAATATAGCTTAAATTACTGGATTATATATTTAATTATGTGGATTTATCCACATATAGAATAAAATGAATATAAAGTTATAACTAAAATAATTTGTCTGAAATATATATATAGCCGTATAGTTTCGTAGTTTTTTTGAACTAAGGTTCAAACAAATATTTGTATCACATTCTTAGTGTATCAAATGCTTCAAAGTTTGTCATTCCACTAGCGGAATTATGTTGTATATACACGATTTTTTCACGCTATACGTGTAATTTAAAGAGATATTTGTAAGAAGACTAGAAACAAACTCAATAATTTTTTAGATAATAAAAAATCTCCCTAAAAATATTTAGAGAGATTTTTGTATTTTTTGAACAAAAATTTAGAAAGGTTAATACAATAGTAACAAAATATCTTAATAAAAACAATCGTTTACGGATTCTATTAATTTATTTTTTAATCGTCACTATATTTTTCATTCAATAAACTTTCATCTAATCCTTTTTCAATTTCCTCTTTTGTTACCCTTATATTAGATGTTTTATCTAGAAATTTCATTATTAAGTATGAAACAACTATAGAATATATTCCAACCAATGCTGCTCCAAACAATTGAACCCATAATTGATGAATACTAGCTGAAACTTCATTTACCATTCCATTTGCTAATAATCCAATCAATACAGTTCCTGTAAAACCACCAACACCATGAACTCCCCATACATCTAAAACATCATCCCACTGCATTTTTCTTGGTATTTTTATTGCATAGAAACACACAATTCCTGCAATTGCTCCTATTAACAGTGCTGACGGTGGTGTTACATAACCCGAAGCTGGTGTTACCGTAGCTAACCCCGCGACTGCTCCAACTAAAGGATCTAAAAATGAAAATTTTTTCTTTTCTGAATAGGACATTATCGCCCACACAATCATACCACTTGCACAAGCCACGCCAGTATTTGTGAAAACAATTGCTGTTGTCCCTGCAGCAGCTAAAGTTCCTCCGGCATTGAATCCAAACCACCCAAACATTAATATTCCAGCTCCAATAGCTACAAGTCCCATATTAAAAGGTCCTTTTCCAGTTATAACCTTTCTTCTTCCAAGAACCCAAAGTGCACCTAATCCAGAAAATGCCGCCGAAACATGAATGACAGTTCCTCCGGCAAAATCTACAAATCCCATTTTTGCTAAAAATCCTTCTCCCCATATCCAATGTGCTACAGGAAAGTAAACCAAAATCATCCAAATAACAAGATATTTTATCCAGGCCCCCATAGTTATTCTATTAACTATTGAACCTGTCATCAAAGGTAATGTTATTATTGCGAACATTAATTGATACATGAAAAACATTAAAAATGGAATTGTCAACCCATAAGTTGTATTTACTTGAAAAATTACATCTTTAAAATTCATGAATTGAAATGGGTTTCCAATTATTCCACCTATTGTTTTTCCAAATACTAAGCTAAATCCTCCAAAAACCCACATTATAGTTACAACTCCTATAGAGATAAAAATTTGTAACATCAAAGTTAATGAGTGTTTTTTTTCTACCAATCCTCCATAAAAAAATGCCAATCCAGGAGTCATAAAAAATACCAACACTGTTGCTATCACCATAAAGGCCACATTTCCGTGCACTACACCTTGAAACATAGATATACCTCCTATTTCAAAAAGGTCTCTTGATTAAGAGACCCTTCTTAATTTTTTAAAACATGTCTAGTTCCATCTCTTTTGAGATATCTTTCATTATGCCTATACCTGCAACACTATTTCCCTCAGCATCTAATGCTGGTCCAAATACCGCAATACCTATTTTTTTACTTGACACTGGTGAAATTATACCTCCACCAACTCCAGATTTTCCCGGAATTCCAACATTATCCAAATATGTTCCACTTTGATCATACATTCCACAAGTTGCTATTAAACCATTAACTATCTGTGCATACTTTTTAGGAATAACTCTTTCACCATTCGATAAAACTCCACCTCCTGCAAAAAATCTTGCAATTTTAGCCAGGCTTTCTGTAGTTACATATATTGAACATTGTTTAAAGTAAACATCTAGAATCTCTTCTATATCTCCCTTTAAGACACCTTGTCCTTTCATATAATAAGCTAAAGCTCGGTTTATATCACCAGTAGCCTTTTCGCTTAAATAGATATCTGTAGCTAACTCTAGAGAATCATCTTCGCTTATTTTCTTCATAAATTCTAAAATTCTATTAAATTTATCTTCCGGATTTTTTCCTTTTATTAAAGAAGCTGTCATAATAGCTCCTGCGTTTATAAATGGATTCCTTGGCAAGTGATCAGACTCTGTTTCAAGTTTTTTTATCGAATTAAAAGAATCTCCTGAAGGTTCTTTATGAACGTGCTTAAATACTCCGTCCTCTCCATTATCTAACAAAGCCAAAGCTAGAACAACTGTTTTAGATATACTCTCTATGGCAAATCTAATTTTTGTATCTCCAGCAGACAACATACTTCCATCTGGAAATGCAATAACTGCACCTAAGTAATTTTTATTAACTTTAGCTAGCTCTGGTATATATGTTGCCACAGCACCTTGAGATACTAGTCCCTTATTGTTTTCAACTATCTTACTCAATACATCTTGATTCATTTTTTCCTCCACATTTAACTACTTTTATTTTTCCTCTTTCTCTGCTTCTTTGTCCTTATCAACTTCTGCTTTAGTTTCAACCTCTTTTTTCTCCGCACTTTCTTTCTGAATATCAACCTCTTTTTGATCATCAACTTTTTTAGCTCCATCATCTTGATCGATTATATCATCTGGATGTGGAGTAATATGGAACTCTCCTCTCGCTTTAGGATGTCCAAAGAAATGGTGCTCAGGAGCGTTTGCTGTTGTAATTCTTGTAGGTTCTATTCCTGTCGCATTTTTTTTATCTCTAAATTCATATATTATAAATGGAAGAACCAAAACAACTATAAATCCTATAGTCAATATAGTTTCATATTCACCTGTATTTCCACCCGGAATATTACTTGGTGGAAAGAACGATATTATAAAAGCAAACAAAGATGTTAAAAATCCTGCTGCCCCTACAATACACTTGAATACAACTCCGCCTGGAATCTGATATCCCGCCTGTGCATCTGTTGTTTTTCTTTTTAAAACTAACACTAAGTATCCTATAAATAGTAAGAAATATGTCATTAAGTAAATAACCACTGTTAACGACATTGCTGTCATGAAGGACATATTATTTCCACCACCACCTAATGTTAAAACAATTGCCCAAATAGTTACAATAACTCCTTGAAGCATTACTAAAGGAACTGGCACATCATGTTTGTTAACTTTTTTAAACATTGGCGGTAAAATCCCTTTTTGTGCTGCTACATACATAGCTCTTGACGGTCCAACTATCCAAGCACTGATTTCCGCTAGAACTCCAAGTCCGATAAATGCAGCTATAATCCTAACAATCCAATCTAAATTATTTCCATAATGATTAATTAATGTTGCAAAAGTTTGATTAACTCCAGCACTCAGATTTATCTCATTTAATGGAATAACTGTAGCTATCGATAATCCTCCTGCAGAACTTATAACAATAGCTATAATAACCAACATAAATACAGCGATTGGGTACTGCTTTTTAGGATTAGCCATTTCGTTAGCGTGAGAAGCTGAAGCTTCAACTCCCATATAACTTAAGATAAATGATACTAAAATAACTAAAGAGTTAATGTTAGAAAAATCTGGGAAAAATGAATTCCAACTAACTTCCATATGTATAGGATTTCCTGCTATAACATAGGCTATCGCCAAAACAATTAGGATTATCGCTGGTATTACAATACCAAATATGAACCCAACTCTTGCTATCTTAGCTGTATACTTAGTTCCACCAAGCTGAGAGAATGTTAGAATCCAAAATACAACCAAAATTGAAATAAGTTTTAAGTGAGGACTCATATTTAAACCAGGCCAGTCAAATAGATATGATAACGATCCATTGATAAAATAAAGCATTGGGATATATCCAACTGTTATTTCGAAAAACTGATAAAATATTGCCGCAAATCCCCAACGTTCACCTAAAGATTCCGAAACCCAAGTAAAGACTCCACCTGTTTCCCATCCCGGAATTGTTGCCATTTCAGCCGCACAAAGCGCAACTGGAATAAACCAAAATATTCCACCAAATAGTAAAAAGAAAAGTAATGAAAATCCTGAAGTTGCAAAAGCTGGATATTCATAAACAGCCATAACCATTGAAGCTGTTATTGAGAAAAATCCAAATAATGTCAACTGTTTTTTAGTTAGATCAGCATTGATCGCCATAATCAAACCCTCCTATAAAATATTTTTTGTCATTAATACCCTATTGTTCATTTTTTGTGTAACATTTCCTTTTGGAAATAAAATATTTTTTAATTTTCTTTTGATTTTCCATATCCTATCGAAGACAAATATTGCTTTAAGGCCGAATCGTAAATTGGTGACATATTAAACAACACTGAAAAAAACGAAACAGATATTGTCGCTAAAGCCAATTGATAAAATAGAGCATTTGCCCCTGTTATTTCTATAATTAAAATAATTCCAGTGATTGGAGCTCTCACAATTGAAGTTAAAAGCAAGGACATTCCCAAAATAATAAAAAAAATAGTATAGTCCTGCGGAAAATTCAAATACGTTACAATTAAAAATCCATAAATCTTACCAACTATCGCTCCTATACTAATAAGAGGTACAAAAGTTCCTCCCGGAATATCTGTTGAAGTTGAATAAAGAAAATACAGTGATTTAAATATAAATATACACACAAGAGAAAATAAACTATATTCAAATTGCAAAATTTTATCTGTTATGAAATATCCCTCTCCTGTGAAATCAAAAAAGAACGTGCTGACAACTATTCCAATTGAAAGTGGGATAAATAGTTTAAAATAGATTGGAATTTTTATCAAGGAGTTCATTTTTCTTAATACCGCTGAAGTCAAGAAAAATATTTTCCCTATCATAGCAACCAATAATCCAAACACTATAATTAACCAATAATCCATAGATTTAAGAGGTGAAACTATGTCTATATAAAAAAATGGATTTACTCCAAAAACCAAATTAGTTAACCAACCTACAATAGAACATGATATTAATATGGCCACCAGATATTTATGTGAAACAGACTTTATTATCTGTTCAAAAGCAAAAACTATTCCGGTTAAAGGAGCATTAAACGCTGCAGCCAACCCCGCCGCAGCTCCAGCAGTTATTAAAAATTTTTTCTCTTTTTCTTCACTTTTACTATAGTTTCCAACCCCTTGTCCTACTTCTCCGCCAAGTTCTATAGATGGTCCCTCAATTCCAAAAGAAAGTCCTGAGGAAATCCCCAATATAGCTCCAACCAATTTAAAAACAATCTCTTTAATAATTATTTTATTGGAACTACTAAAATCAATGTTATTTTCAACATCACCTTTTACAAAAGCTACTCCACCCCCTCGAGATAACGGATGCTTCGTTATTATATAACCTATTAATAATGAACTTATTAATAAAAATAAAAAAATTATCAATCCGTCGACAATAGTGAAATTTATTTTTAAATTTTCAAAAAATACTCTTCGAAATTTATTAATTCTTCCTAAAGATAATCTATATATAATCACAACAAAACCAGTTAAAATACCCACAATAATACATTTTAAAAAAAAATTATTTTTTTTTTTCATTATTTATCACCCAACCATAATTTTTTGTATTCCACTAATATTTAATCCCTATAAGTTTTGTGTTAACTCTTTTTTCATAATATAGTAGTAAATTTGCGAAAATGTTGATACTGTTAAAATTCCAATTGCGATTGATCCTGAAATGATAAACGTTTCTATCCCTTTTTCTACTGCTTTTGTTATACTATCTTGTACTATATAGTACATAGTATAATATATTCCCCCTCCAGGAACCAAGGGTATCATACATGGATATAGAAACGATACTGTTGGTACTTTTAATCTTCTTGATAAAATTTCAGAATATATTGTTATTGTTGAAGATGCCGCTATGTATGAAATAAAATATGTAAATCCCCTTTCATTTAATAGACTATATACTAACCACCCAATTCCAGCACCAAAGCTTCCGTATAAATTCTTCATACCTTTCACATTAAATATTATTCCAAAACCATAAGTTGCAATAATTGATGATATAACTTGAACAATTATCACTCTCATAATAAGCCTCCCAACGTTTTTATAATGGATAATGTTATTCCAGACCCTATAGCTAATGCTGTCCCTACCATAAATGCTTCGACTCCTCTAGCGATTCCTGAAACTAAATCTCCTGTTATTAAATCTCTAATAGAATTTGTAAAAGCAATTCCAGGAACTAGTAACATCAATGTGGAAATTATTGTTACTGAAATTTCTGGAATTATCCCTAATAAAAAACAGGCGTATGCTGAAAAAGAACAAACCATGCCTCCCACTAAATTTAAGAAAAATTTGTTTATCATTAATTTTGCAGAAAAATATCCTAAAAGTGATATTGATATAGCTCCAATAACTGCTGCAAAACAGCTTCCTCTATTCCCACCAAAATAATATGCAAAAGCTCCTGCTGCAATACAATTACCTAGTAACACATATAAAAACCCATATGCCTGTTCGCCATCAATCTCCTTTAATTTTTCAAGAAATTCTTTAAAACTATAGCTATCTATATCTCGTACCAATGAACTAAGTTTAGAAATTTTTTCCACATCTATAGTTCTCATTCTTATCTTTTCTATATTTGTAAAAAAACGTCTCTCTCTTCCTCTTATTGTTGTTAAAATACTAGATAAAACTGCGAAAGAATTGGATTCAAGCCCATAGTGATTACATATTTTGTCTACCATATCCTCTGCTCTATAGGTTTCTCCACCGGATTCCAGTACCAATTTCCCCACATAACTCGCTAAATATAAAATATCATTCTCATTGATAGCTGTTAAATCCTCCCTAAGATTATCCATATCTACCTCTCCTAATTATTATTTATCTAAATATTCAGACTTTCAAGTTATTTTCCTTGAAATTTTATATCTTTTTAAATATGTATGTAAACATTTTCTAAAAAATAAAAAGAAATCTCAAAAATAAAATGAATAATGCAAGTGATTTATAATAATTAAATTTATTCTTAAATCAATATCGCTATCAAGGAGGTTAGTATTATGTTTGGAACTTGTTGTAAAACACCTAGAGAGCTTGGTTATCGAATGCCTGGTGAATGGGAAAAAAGAAGACGTACTTTTATGCAATGGCCTGTTAGAGATGGGAAAAACAGTAAAACTCCCGTTTGGCCTGACGGAGTTGATGCAGCTAAAAAAGGATATGCCAATGTAGCAAAAGCTATTGCGGAGTTTGAAGAGTTGGTTATGATTGCTCCTGCTGAACTTTTACATGAAGTTAAAGAGATGTGTGAAGAAAAAGTGACAGTACTGTGTTTACCTATTGACGATTCATGGGTTAGAGATAATGGTCCCACTTTTTTATTAAATGATAATGAAGAACTTGCAGCAGTTAAGTGGAGATTTACATCCTATGGAGAAAAATATCAAACTCATTACAATGATGGTAGAGTTCCTGATCACTTAAGTATATTTTATGACGTTCCATTATTTACTTCTCCACTAGCTTTAGAAGGAGGATCAATCCATTCTGATGGACAAGGTACTATTTTAACAACAGAATCTGTTTTACTTACTAAATCTAGAAATTCTAGATTCACAAAAGATGAAGTGACAACTTTACTTGAAGAATATTTAGGTGGAGAGCAAGTTATTTGGTTAAAATCAGGTTTATATGGTGATTTAACTGATGGTCATGTTGACAACACTGCATGTTTTGTCAAACCTGGAGTTATTATTATTCAAGCTTGTTATGATGAAAAAGACCCTGATTATGAAATTTTCCAAGAGAATATGAAAATACTAAAAGAGTTTAAAGATAGAGCAAGTGGATTACCTTTTGAAATTATAGAAATTGAAAAACCTCCTATTAGATACTATGATGGTCAACTTCTTACATTGAGCTACATAAATTACCTTCCAGTAACTGGTGGGGTCATCGTTCCAATTTTTGGTGGCGACGCTGAAGAAACTGATAAAAAGGCATTGGAAGCTATCCAAAGAGCTTATCCTGATAGAAAAGTAGTTCCTGTAGATGGAATGCCTATTATTGTAGGTGGTGGATGTGTTCACTGTATAACTCAACAAATGCCTTATGGAAAAAGTTTTTAATTGAAGGAGGGAACTTAAATGAGAAAAGTAAAAGTAGCAGCAATTCAATTATCTTACGGATGGAATGTTGATGAAAATATAATCAAAGCAGAAAAACAAGTTAGAGCAGCTGCTGCTGAAGGAGCTCAAATAATCCTAATTTCTGAGTTGTTTGAGAGAGTTTATTTTTGTGCAAAAGAAAAAGCAGAATATATGCAATTTGCCATAGAAGTAGAACTCGCTACAGCAGTTAATTACTTTAAAAAAGTTGCAAAAGAGTTACAGGTTGTTCTACCAATTAGTTTTTATGAAAGAAAACATGGCGCAAGATATAACTCTATAGCTATAATAGATGCTGATGGAGAAGTTTTAGGAGTTTATAGAAAAAGTCATATACCTGATGATGTAAGTGGATATCAAGAAAAATTTTACTTCAACATTGGAGATACTGGTTTTAAAGTTTGGAAAACTAAATATGCTAAAATTGGTGTTGCTATATGTTGGGATCAATGGTTCCCAGAAGCAGCTAGATGTATGTCTTTAATGGGAGCTGAAATTCTATTTTATCCCACAGCTATAGGTTCTGAGCCTAGTGACCCAACACTGGATACAAAAGATCATTGGCAAAGAGTTATGCAAGGACACGCTGGTGCCAATCTAACTCCTTTAGTTTGTGCTAATAGAACAGGCCAAGAACATGTAGATGAAATCAGCGTTAAATTTTATGGATCATCTTTTATAACTGACCAAACTGGAGCTAAAATTGCAGAGATGGATCGAACTTCTGAAGGATTTATCGTAGCTGAACTGGACTTAGCTGCTATTGATGACTATAGAGCTTTCTGGGGACTATTTAGAGACCGACGACCTGATTTATATGGAGCTATAATGACACTTGATGGAGAAACAAAATTCAAATAAATATATAATAATAGGGCGACTTACTCTATCAGTTATGATAGTTAATAAATCGCCCATCTTTTTTACTTGCTTTATAAGTTTTACACAATCATTTTATAATATTTTTAATTAAAATTTAACGTTCATAGCTGCGTAAGCAAATGGTTGCCATCTCCAATTTTTTGCCCTAGATCTAGTCTCGATATCCCAGTTTCTATACTCTGCTCCTGCTCCTGTCTTTATTGTTAAATAATCTGTTACATTATATGTTAATGAGATATCCATTGATGTATACAAACTATAGCTTTCTTTATCCTTTCTCAATATTCCTTCAACTAAATTTTGTCCTTTATACTGAGTCAACACATACGGATCGTATCCTCCCTCAAAATTGAAATCAACTTTATATGAGTCAGCTGTATACAGAGCAACAGTATTATATAGATAGAATTCCCATGTCGCTACAAACTCTTTATCTTTTTTTTGTAATCTACCACTATTATCTATCCCTTTCACTAGAACATCTTTATTATACATATTATAATCCAAATATATATTATTTTCCCATGTGAATCCTAACGGTAAATTTCCTGTTAAATATATGTCTGCTCCAACTGTATTTCTATAATCTGTTCCATTTTTATATTTTTTATATGCATACTTTGGTGCTATCGTAAACATATCCACAATACCACCTTCATTTCTATACGGTGTCACTCTCAGTTGATACGCATATAACTCATCATTTGAGGTATAATCCTTATATTCAACTCTTGAAGTCAACAGATCTGAATGTTTATAAAATCCTCTTAATCTTGTCTCTGTTCCTGTCTTCTTATTAACTCTACTGTTATCATTTTTTTCTAAATCACTATAATCTCTTACCCTTCCTTCTAATCTGAAGTTTTCTGTTGCCTGAACTCCAAATGTCGTCTGTAATCTTGAATATTTGTTTGCTCCCCTATGCCACTCATCTTGTGGCAACGGAATATGCTTTATCTTATCGCCATGCCCTTCTGTATTACCATAAGCCTTATACTCCAATCCTACGTATCCAGATGGTCTAAAAGTGTCTTGTACTACAATCTCTTCCACTACTGGTGCCACTGGTTCAACTATCGCTACTTCCTCAACCACTGGTGGCGCTACTATCATCTGTTCTTTTGCTTGAGCCACTGTCCCCACAGCTAATAAAGCTCCCAAAATTAATGATAATTTTTTCATAAAAAATCCCTCCTAAAAAATAAAATACTGTAGTTCTTAAGATAACAGTTTTTTTAATAAATCCGCAACAAAAATAAATTTTAAAATGTTTGTTCTCTCTAACCACATTATTTTTGATACACATCAATTTTTTGATAAGGAATTTCAATTCCTTCCTCATCAAATCTCTTTTTAACAAGTTCCTGAAGATCAAAATAAACATTCCAATAATTTTCTTTTAGTGTCCATACTCTAACATTAAAATCTAAAGAACTAGAGTTATGTTTTCCTAATCTAACAAAAAGATCTTTTTCTTGAATAATCAAATCATGATTTTTTAATATGTCAACTATTAATTCTTTAACCTTTTCTATATTAGTTTCATAGGAAACTGAAAATACTAAATCAACTCTTCTCTCTTTATTAAAAGCATAATTTACCACAACTTCTCCTGATAATCTTCCATTTGGAATTACAATTTGTTTATTATCCACTGTAAATAAAATCGTATATAAAAAAGTAATTTTCTGAACTATTCCCTCTACTCCGCAAGCTGAGATATAATCACCTTTAGTGAATGTCCTTGAAACTAATATTTGAATCCCTCCTGCTAAATCAGACAAACTTCCCTTCAGAGCTAGTCCAACTCCGATACCTATAGATCCTATTATCGCTAGTATTGAAGTCATTTCAATCCCTAATATTTGAATTACATTCAACAAGTAAAAAACATAGATTAATAGATTTACTATAGATTCTAAAAAATGTATTAGTAATGGATCTAGCTTTTTTATTTTTGAAATCTTTTCAAATCCCCTTAAACATATATTTTTTATTGGTTTATAAGTTATATATAATATAACCAATAGCACTATCTTTTTTAAAAATATTGGAGAGGTTAAAATTAAAAAAGATAATATTTCATTATAAGCATTATTTAAAAATTCCACTAATGCACCTCCTTAAATTTTTAACTATTTAAAAATACATTATATTTTTTAAATCTGCAATAATTATTCTCCAATTGTCAAAGCAAAAAAATAAATGGTAGAAAAACTATAATAATTTTTCTACCATTTTTACTCCTATTTTATTAAATTTACTTTTCTTTCATTCTTTTCTTGGCATAAGTTGCATACAATATCGCTCCTATTAAGAATCCTATCACAATAAAAAATATATTTTCATAAGATGATTGACTCAATAGCCATATAGACAATATCATAGCTATTATAGGAATAGTTGGTCCTAAAGGCATTCTATATAATGCTTTTAATTTTTTTCTTCTAAAAACGAGAACAGACCCCGCTGTGGATATAAATTCAATTAAACGAGCTATAACTGTAAGACTCGCTAAAAATATAAAATTTCCATAGAGAGCTAAACCAACAGCTATTGCTGTTGTCAATAGAATTGCAAAACCTGCAGTGCCATATCTACCTTTCTTATTGAAAATCTCTGGTACATACTTACTATCCGCTAAGGCTTGAATTGACCTTGGAGCAATAAAAGAAAGAGCTATCGTTATTCCACCAATTGAAATCAATGTGGCTATTGTTATAAATGCAAAACCTGAGCTCCCAAAAATTGTTGCTGTGGCTGTTGCTATTGGAACCGAAGTCAGTCCTAATTTTGGTCCCAATAATCCAATACACACTATCATAATTAATAGATAAAAAACAGAACAAAACATCATAACCCATATTATAGCTTTTGGTAAATTTTTTGTTGGATTTTCCATATCCTCCGCTGCTACTGCTAATAAATCAAATCCAGTAAATGCATAGAATATAACTAATGTAGCAACTCCCAAATTTCCTGTTGAAAGCCCCAACTCTATCTTAGGAAGCATTGGGAAAAAGTCTGCTCCTTTTATAAAAAATATTCCTATAAAAACAAACAATATCAAAGGCAATAACTTACTTACTGTTATAAGATTATTAAGTATTTTTGAAAATTTGACTCCTAAATAATTCATCACTCCTAAAAAAACTCCAATGATTATAACGAATAATTTATTATAATAGGGATCAACAGCTGTAGGATACATCCCCCCCAATGCCGTTAAAAAACCTTGAATCTCTGCTGCCCAACTGATAATACCTATGAACCATGCAAAAATTCCAATCTCAAACCCTATAAAATTTCCATATGCCTCCTTTGCATAAACAAAAGATGATCCATTTTTATCAAATATACTTGCTGTTTCAGCAAAACAAAGGGCCAAAAATAGTGCCAACACCGCATTTATTAAAATTACTATTAAACTAGCTAATCCTACATCAGCATAAGCTTTATTTGGTAAAAGAAAAATTCCCGATCCTATTATTGAATTTATTCCTAAAAAGAAAATACTCCAAAATCCAAGTTTATTATTTGTTAAATCTACCATTTTAAATTCCCCTCCTCTTCCCACTGTTTTCTCTTTTGTATAGCATAATATCCTCCTGCATCCAAATTGTTTTTATGTTACATTATTCTTTTCATTCTAAGCAAATCCTTTAAAAAAAATTTTTTCTTGTTTTTTCAAATAAAATAAGGTATATACGTATTACTTAGCAACTAAATCTATTTTCAAAAGGAGTGATTTTAATGATAAAAAAATGGTTACCTCTATCTCTTTCTGCTCTTATACTTTGTGGGTCTATCACATCTTTTGCAGCTGAAACTAAAATTTATCAGGGGTTAGGACATTCAACAAATTTTAGAGTTGGACCTGGTAAAGATAGTGAAGGACAAGAAGTTTATAGCTTTAACTATGTGGATGCAGCTGTAATTTTCGACGCTGATGGAAAAATTGTAAATGCTATAGTCGACGCTTTAGAGATTAGTACCCCTAACTATGATGGTGAAAGTATGCCACATTTTTCAGGATGGCCTGGAACTGAAGGGCACAATTTAACTGACCATCAAACTAAAAAAGTTATTGGTAAAACTGAAAATACTCCTACTAACATAGCTCATGAAGTTAACAGCTGGAAAACTAAAAGAGAACGTGGAGCTAGTTATGGAATGAATCCAAGAAATGAATGGAACAAACAAATGGACTTTTTTCAAGAAAAATTTAAAGGTAAAACAGTTGATGAATTAGAAATTATTTTCACAAAATTATATTCAGATGTCAATGGTAGACCGCTTAAAAAGACTAGTACAAACGAGAAAGATAAAGAAAAATATGCTAAACTAACTGAAACCGAAAAAGCAGAAGTTGCCGATATAACTGCAGGAGCTACAATGAGCTTAAGAGATAGCCATGGAGATATTTTAGGAGCATTAAAAAACGCATACCAAAATCGTGTAGAGGTAACTTTTCCAACTAAATAGCAATAAAAATTACTGAAACTTTTTCACAAAGTTTCAGTTTTTATTTTATTGACATTACTTTTTTAGTGTGCTAAATTAAATGTATCAAGTTTTTTTTAATTTGTTGTGTACACTAATTGATCGAATTAACTAATTCGTAAGGAGATTTTAACATGAAAAAAATTGTCGTTATTGGAAGTATTAATATGGACTTAGTTACAATTTGTGAAAGAGCACCTCGTGGTGGTGAAACTCTTTTAGGTAAAAAGTTCATGCAAATTCCCGGTGGAAAAGGAGCTAATCAAGCTGTTGCTATGGGGAAAATGAAATCTCCCGTTTCTATGCTTGGAAAAATAGGTAGGGAAGGAATGGGAGATATTCTTCTAGATTCTATGAAGAAAGATGGAATAGATATTTCTAATATAGAGTATTGTGATGAAACTACTGGAATTGCCAAGATTATAGTAGAGGAGAATGGGCAAAATAGAATTATTGTTGTTCCGGGAGCTAATTATGAAGTCGATAGCTCTTATATAGATAGACATTTAGATGCTATTAAAAATTGTGATATTCTTGTTACTCAACTTGAAATTCCAATAGAAACAGTTAAATATTCATTAAAAAAAGCTAAAGAGTTTGGAAAAATAACTATTTTAAATCCAGCTCCTGCTACTAAATTAGATGAAGAAATTATTTTAAATTCTGATTACATAATTCCTAATGAAACAGAATTGGAACTTCTATCTGAAATGTCCATTACTGATGAAAAAAGCGTTATAAATGCTGCAGACGTTCTTTTAAAAAAAGGTGTCAAAGGTCTTATCGTTACTTTAGGAAGTAAAGGATGTATGTATATAAGTAAAGTAGAAAGAAAGGCATTTCCTGCCTATAGGGTAAAAGCTATCGATACAACTGCTGCTGGAGACAGTTTCATTGGTGGTTTTGTAAATGGACTTGCTTCTGGTTTAAATTTCGAAGAGTCTATCGATAGAGGAACAAAAGTTGCTGCTATATCTGTTACTAGAATTGGAGCTCAAACATCAATTCCAACTCTCGAAGAAGTATTAAATTTTAAAGGAGAATAAATTTATGAAAAAAGGAAAACTTTTAAACAGTGAGCTTTCTTATGAAATCGCTAAAATAGGTCATACATCCCATATAACGCTTTGTGACGCAGGTCTTCCATTCCCAAAAGGTGTAAAAAGAATAGATTTAGCTATTGAGGCTGGATATCCTAGCTTTATAAAAACTCTCGATGCAATTCTAAGTGAGATGATGGTTGAAGAGATTATTTTAGCTTCTGAAATTAAAACTATTAATCCTAAAATTTACAACGAAATTTTGGAAATTTTCACAAAAAATGAAATGGATCCTAAAATTATCGAAGTCCCTCATACAGAGTTTAAGGAGATTACAAAGGATAGTGAAGTAATTGTCAGAACTGGAGAGTGTACTCCTTATGCAAATATCATTTTAAAGTCGGGAGTAGTTTTCTAAATGAATAAAGAAATTATTTTACAAATGAAAGATATCTGTAAATCGTTTCCTGGTGTAAAAGCACTTGATGGTGCTTGTTTAAATGCTTACAAGGGAAGAGTTATGGCCTTAATGGGAGAAAATGGAGCTGGAAAATCAACACTCATGAAAATAATGACTGGTATCTATACTAAAGATTCAGGAACTATTTTTTACCGTGGCAACGAAGTAGCCTTTAAAGGAACCAAAGATTCACAAGAATCGGGAATCGCTATTATACACCAAGAACTAAATCTGATTCAACATATGAATATAACTGAAAATATATTTTTAGGAAGAGAACTTACAAATAGTTTTGGAAAAATTGACTGGGCTCTTATGCATGAAGAGGCTAGATCTATTTTAAGTCTTCTCAATGTTGAAGACAGTGAAAAAACTTTAATAAAAGATTTAACAATAGGGAAAATGCAGATGGTTGAAATTGCTAAGGCTCTTTCACAAAACGCTAAGTTAATTGTTATGGATGAACCTACAGACGCTCTAACTGATAAAGAAACTGAAAGTCTTTTCAAAGTTATTAAAGAACTCACATCAGAAGGAAAAAGTATTATTTATATATCTCACCGGTTAAAAGAAATTCCAGCTATTTGTGATGATATAACTATTTTAAGGGATGGTAAATTCATATCTGAAGCTGAGGTTAAAGATATTGATGAAAACTATATTATTGAAAAAATGGTTGGAAGAACTTTAAGTGAACAGTTCCCAAATGTTTCTGTAACTCCCGGAGCTGAAGTTTTAAGAGTTGAAAATCTTTGCGGAAAATATGTGAAAAATTCCTCTTTCACTCTAAAACAAGGAGAGATTCTAGGTATTGCTGGTCTTATGGGAGCTGGAAGAAGTGAGCTTGTGAAGACTATCTATGGATATTATAAAAAATTCTCTGGTAAAGTTTTTATAGAAGGGAAAGAGGTTTTTATTGATTCTCCTGAATCTGGTGTAAATCATGGAATTGCTTACGTTTCAGAAGATAGAAAAGGAGATGGATTAGTGCTAGGATTAAGCGTTAAAGAAAACATGACTCTTTCATCTTTAAAATTCTTCTCAAGTAGATTAGGTTTAAATAAAAATGCTGAAAACAAATCCGTTGATGAATATATTAGAAAATTTGGAGTAAAAACTCCCTCACCTAATCAAATTATTAAAAATCTAAGTGGTGGAAATCAACAAAAAGTAGCTATTGCGAAGGCTCTTTTGACTAATCCAAAAATTCTAATTTTAGATGAACCCACTAGAGGTGTGGATGTTGGTGCTAAAAAAGAAATTTATGATGTTATCAATGAGCTAAAGAAAAAGGGACTTAGCATTATTATGATATCTTCTGAAATGCCCGAAGTAATGGGATTAAGCGATAGAATTATGGTTATCCACGAGCACAAAATAAGTGGAACTCTTTCTAAGGATGAGTTTACTCAAGAAAAAATAATGAGATATGCAGTAGGAGTTGAATAAACAATGTTAAAAAAAATATATAACAACAAACCTTTAATAGGATTGATTGTTTTTTCTATAATAGTTTCTTTTTTAAATCCGAGATTTTTATCAGTCAATAATATCTTAAATGTTTTAAGACAAACGTCTATAAACTCAGTTATTGCAATTGGAATGACTTTAGTTATTTTAACTGGTGGAATCGACCTTTCCGTTGGCTCTATTTTAGCTTTAACTGGAGCTTTTGGAGCAAGTTTAATTGCCCATGGCATAAATCCGATTTTAGCTATTATTATAGCTATTGTTATTGGTGGACTTTTTGGAATTTTCAATGGTTTACTTATATCGTATGCTAAACTTCAACCCTTTATAGTTACCTTGGTTACTATGACTCTTCTGAGAGGAGCCACCTTAGTTTTCACTGACGGTAAGCCGATCCCTGTAAGAGATGGTGGAGATTTCTTTGATAATATCGGGGGAGGTTATTTTTTTGATATTCCAATTCCAATCTATATTATGATTGCCCTGTTCATCGCCGGATACTATATCTTAAATGATATTAAATTTGGTAGATATATCTACGCTATTGGAGGAAATGAAGAGGCTACTAAACTTTCGGGAGTAAATACTTCTAAATATAAAACCTTAGTTTACGGTGTTTGTGGAGCTCTTTCAGCTCTGGCTGGAGTTATCGTCACTTCAAGACTAGGTTCCGCTCAACCCACTGCTGGAACTGGATACGAACTTGATGCCATAGCTGCTGTTGTTCTAGGTGGAACCTCTCTTGCTGGTGGTGTTGGAACTATTACTGGAACTGCGCTTGGAGCAATCATTATCGGAGTTCTTGGAAACGCTTTAAATCTTTTAAATGTATCATCTTATTATCAGATGATGGTTAAGGCCTTAGTTATTCTTATAGCTGTTTTAATTGATAAAAAATCTTCTAAATAAATTTATATGGGTGGTGTGATTATTATGAAAAACAAATTAAAATTTTTAGGATTTATGACTCTTGCTTTAAGTATAGGAACAATTGCTGAAGCCGCTAAAGTGGGGCTAGTTGTTTCAACGCAAGACAATCCATTCTTCGTTACATTAAAAGAAGGTGCTGTCTCAAAAGCCAAGGAGATGGGGCATGAAATCGTTATTTTAGATTCTCAAAATGATCCTTCTAAAGAGCTTGGAAATGTCGAAGATTTACTTATTAAAGGTATTGATGTTCTTTTAATAAATCCAACTGATTCAGATGCTGTTGTGTCAGCTGTTAAAGCTGCCAATCGTAATAAAGTTCCAGTTGTAACTTTAGATAGAGCATCTAATGGTGGAACAGTAGTTACTCACATTGCCTCTGATAATGTTGCCGGTGGAGAATTGGCAGGAAACTTTATCGTTGAAAAATTAAATGGGAAAAATAATAGAGTGGTAGAATTAGAAGGAATTCCTGGTACAACTGCCGCTCGTGATAGAGGAAAAGGATTTAACAAGGCTGCTCAGAATAAATTGGATATAGTTGCAAAACAAGCTGCTGACTTCGATAGAACTAAAGGACTTAATGTCATGGAAAATATTTTACAAGCTCAATCTGAAGTTAATGCTGTTTTTGCTCATAATGATGAAATGGCCCTTGGAGCTCTAAAAGCTATTGAAGCATCTGATAAAACTGATGTTATAATCGTTGGTTTTGATGCCACTGAAGATGCAGTGAAAGCTGTTAAAGAGGGTAAACTTGCTGCAACCGTTGCTCAAAAACCAGCAGAAATTGGTGCTAAAGGAATCGAAGCGGCTGATAAAATTGTAAAAAAGGAAATGGTTCCACAGTTTATTCCTGTTGAACTAGAACTTATAACACAATAATTTTGAGCAGTTTTAGAATTAATTTTAACCTTTTTTATAGTAGTGTGACTTTAGTCACACTACTATTTTTTATTAAAAGGTATTATAATGTGTGTATAATACTTGTATACCAAGGAGGAAAAATATGAATAAAGTTCAAACAACTTGCAACTACTGTTCACTAGCGTGTAACATGGATTTTTACGTTGAAGATAATAAAATAAAAAAAGTTATTCCCACTGAAAAATATCCTGTAAATAAGGGATTTAGTTGTATTAAAGGCTTAAATCTTGATAAACAGCTCACATCAGCTGACTTCCCCAAAAATCCACTATTAAAAACTTCTAATGGAAGAGAAGAGATATCATGGGAAAAAGCTTATAATTTTTTTAGTGATAAATTAAAAGCTATCATTGCAAAATATGGAAAAGAAAGTGTAGCCTGTATAAGTACTGGACAATTAGCTCTGGAAGAAATGGCTCTAGTCGGTCATGTTTTTAGAAATTTTGTGGGTGGACAACTGGATGGAAATACCCGACTTTGTATGGCTACATCTGTTGTGGCTCATAAACAGAGCTTTGGATTTGATGCTCCTCCTTATACATTAAATGATTTAGAACTTTCCAATACTATAATTTTTACTGGAGCTAATCCTGTTGTGGCTCACCCTATCATTTGGGATAGAGTTAGAAAAAATAAAAATAAAAAAGTTATTGTCATAGATGTTAGAAAAAGTGAAACTGCCCAAAATGCTGATTATTTCTTCTGTATTAAACCTAAAAGTGATATTATTTTATACTACACTATTGCTAACTACTTAATTAAAAACAATTGGATTGATGATAACTATATTGAGAAATATTCAGAAAATTTTGATTCTTTCAAAGAACACGTTTCAAAATTCTCTATTGATGATATAGAAGAAAAAGTTGGTATAACTGAAGATGAGTTTTTAACTCTAGTCAAACTTATTCACGAGGGGAACGCTGTTTCTTTCTGGTGGACTATGGGAATAAATCAAAGCTATCAAGCAGTTAGAACCGCTCAAAGTATAATTAATTTAGCTGTGATGACTGGAAATATCGGAAGAGCAGGAACAGGAGCTAATTCCATCACAGGACAATGTAACGCTATGGGATCTCGTCTTTTCAGTAATACAACTGGACTATATGGTGGAGGGGAATATACAGATGAAGCTAAAAGAAAAATTGTTGGTGATGCTTTAGGGTTGGATCCTGCTATTTTCCCGACAAAACCTACACTTCCTTACAATGTTATCATTGAAAAAATAATTTCTGGAGAAATCAAAGCCCTATGGATTCTTTGTACAAATCCAAGGCATTCATGGATAAATAATACTCAATTTCAAGAAGCTGTTGAAAACTTAGAGCTATTTGTTGTGCAAGATTTATACCCAAACACTGACAGCTCTGAACTTGCTCATCTTTTCTTACCAGTTGTTTCTGGTATAGAAAAAGAAGGAACGCTAATCAATACTGAAAGAAGAATATCTAAGTTAAATCCTGTTATTTCTAAACCTGATGGAACTTTTAGCGATTTTGAAGTCATATACAATCTTGGAAAATCTCTAGGTATGGGAAAGCTTTTAGATGGTTGGGAAACTCCTGAAAAAGTTTTTAATAAAATGGTTAAAGTTACAAAAGGGACCCCTTGTGATATGACTGGAGTTAGCTACAAACTTTTAGAAAATGGATATGGTGTTCAGTGGCCATTTAGAGAGGGTGATATTTTAGTTGACAATGAGAGAAGACTTTTTGAAAATGGAGAGTACTATACACCTAATAAGAAGGTTAAGTTCATATTTGAAGATGTGGCAGAAAATCCTGTTCCCACAAATGACACTTATCCATATATTTTAAATACAGGTAGAGGAACTGTTGGACAATGGCATACTCAAACTAGAACAAGAGAGATTACGTATGTCACTGATTCAAGCTCCGCTAATCCCTACATCTATATCTCTGGAACTCTTGCTAAAGAATTGGATATCGAATCTGAAGATGAGGTCTTAGTAAAATCTATAAATGGAAGAAGCAGTCGATTTTTAGCATTAACTACTGAAAATCTACCTCATGATGTTTTATATGCACCTATTCACTATATAGAAACAAATAATTTAACACTTTCTATATATGATCCATACTCTAAAGAACCATCATATAAATACGCTCCAGTTTCCATTGAAAAAATCTAAAAGTAAAGGAGAGATTAAATTGAAAAGAATAAAAATAGATAGAAGTAAATGTATCGGTTGCTTAACTTGTGTCAGTGCTTGCTTAGTTTCTCATGATTCTGCTGACTCTAGGAATAGAGTTGTTTTAAGCAGTGATTTTAAATTTTCTCCAATCTTTTGTAGAAATTGTGACCTTCCAGAGTGTGTCTATACCTGCATGAGTGGAGCTATGAGAAAAGATTCAGAAACAGGTTATGTCACTTATGATAAAAACAAATGTGCTAGTTGCTATATGTGTATTATGGCTTGTCCATATGGTACTTTAAAAGAAGATAAAGCAACTCAAAAAGAAATCATGAAATGCGATATGTGCACTCATAATTCTGATGGACCACAGTGTGTCGCTAAATGTCCTATGGCTGCAATTACTCTTGAGGAGGTAAAATAATGAAATATGTTATAATTGGAGCCTCTGCGGCTGGAATTAATGGAGCTGAAAATTTAAGAGCTTTGGATAAAAATGCTGATATAACACTAATATCTAAAGATACTCATATTTACTCTAGATGTATTCTTCATCACTATATTGGAGGAATGAGAGACTTGAAAGAAATTAATTTTGTGGATGAAGATTTCTTTGAAAAAAATAATATCAAGTGGATTAAAGGAAAAAAAGTCATCTCTTTAAATAAAGATGAAAAAACACTTACTTTAAATGATGACACAGTTGTTTCGTATGATAAAGTTTTAATCGCTTCTGGATCCAGACCATATTTTCCACCCATTGAAAATATCAATGGAAAAGAGAATGTTGTGGGATTGAAATCACTAGAGGATTGTAATAAAATTATAGAAATTTCTAAAACAGCAAAAAATATTATTGTTATCGGTGCTGGTCTAATTGGTATGGATGCAATCAGTGGACTGCTACACAATAAAAATGTTCATGCTAATATATCTTTAGTTGAAATGTCTGATAGATTATTACCACTACAACTTGATAAAGAAGCCTCTGCAACTTATGAGAACAAACTAATAGAACACGATGTAAAACTATTTTTTAATTCAAAAGTTACAAAGTTAAATGTGAACCCTAAAAATTCTAATCTAATTGACTCCCTAACTTTACTAGATGAAGGAAGAGAGGTTGAGCTTCTAGCTGATTTAGTTATTATTTGTGCCGGAGTTAAATCCAACGTGGATTTTTTACAAAATACTCCAGTTAAATTTGATGAAACAGGTCTTCTTTTTAATGAAAAAGGTGAAACTAATGTCAAAGATATCTATGGGGCAGGAGATATCAGCGGGAGAGGGACTATCTGGTCTGTTGCAGTGAAAGAAGGGATTACTGCTACTTCAAATATGGCTGGAAAAAATAGAGTTATGGATGACTTTTTCTTTGCTAAATCGACTATGAATTTCTTTAATATCCCCACTTTGTCTTTAGGATGTTTGAACAGCTATGAAAATATAAATGGAATGATTATTGAATCTCTTAGAGAAAAAGATGGTATCTACAAAAAAATTGCTCATAAAAATGGAAAAATTTATGGAGCTATTATTCAGGGAGATCTTTCATACACAGGTGTTTTAACACAGTTAATCAGACTAAATATTGATATATCAAAAATTAAAAAATCTATTTTTAAAATTGATTACTCTGATTTTTTCAATATAAATTCTGAGCTTGAGTTTGAATATAAAAAATAAAATATAAGGAGATTTTAAATGATTAAAGAAACAATTGATAGGCTAGAGCGTTTCCCCGTTGGGGCTATTGCTACAACTGTTGGAGCTTGTACTCTTGCCAATGCCTTTTTATTACTAAATTTTACCTATATTAGAAATATCTTCATGATTATTGGTATTATAGTATTTGTTTTAGCAACTATAAAAATTCTTAAACACAAAGAAGCTTTTTTATCTGAGTACAGCAATACTATTCCTGCTAGTTTATATGGTACATATTCTATGCTAGCTATGATTATTGGAGCCTTTTTATTTCCATATGCTCCTTTTTTAGGAAAAAATCTTTGGCTTTTTGGTATATTTTTCCACATTTTTGCTATTTGTATATTCACATATCGAAATGTTATTAAAAATTTTAATATCGATACTTTTGTACCGAGTTGGTTTGTAACCTATAATGGAATTATGGTTTCGATTGTTGTAGGGGGAGCTATGAATGAACCTATTATCTCTAAGTGGATTTTAATCTACGGCTTAATTATATTTTTTATAATAGCACCGTTCATGATTAGAAGGTTAATTATAAAACCTTTACCCGATATGGTTTATCATACAAAAGCTATATTACTAGCTCCCTCAAGCCTTTGTGCTATCAGTTACTTAAATGTAGTCAAAGAGCCAAACGTATACATTGCATTTTTTCTATATGGAATTGTTTTTATAACGCTTGTTGCTATACTTTTAAGCATTCCTAAGTTTTTCAGTTTCAATTTCCATCCTGGCTTTGCAGGAACTACGTTCCCCATGGCTGTTGGAACTGTCGCATCTTTTAGAATGACAGCTTATTTGAATAGTATAAATCTAGCAGAGTATTCAAATATAATCAGAAATATTGCTGGTATTCAACTTTTTGTTACAACAGGGATTATAATATTTGTTTTCTATAACTTTTTAAAAAAAATTAAACCTAGTGTTAAATAATAAAATGGATTGAGCAGCTATTTTAGCTCAATCCTTTTTTTATTTTTTGATGTAACATGTTACGTTAGAGATAATGTGTTTTTTTAAGAGTTAAAGTATTGATTTGGAACTTTTTCTAGTGTATACTTCGATTAACAAAGAATCCTAGAAAAAGATGGGGGTAATAAAATGTTAAAATTCTTTCAAAGACTCGGTGGAGCACTTTTTGCACCAGTACTGCTTTTTCCTTTTGCAGGATTAACAGTGGCTCTTACAATTATTTTAAAAAATCCAGATTTCGTAGGTTCCTTAGCGAATCCAGATGGATTATTTTACAAGCTTGTTTATATTATTGAAGAGGGAGGATGGACAGTATTTAGACAGCTTCCACTTATATTTGCAGTTGGACTTCCAATAGGATTAGCTAAAAAAGCCCATCCACGTGCATGTTTATCTGTGTTAGTTACATACCTAACTTTCAACTATTTTATTAATGCCATTTTAACTTTTTGGGGATCAAGTTTTGGAGTAGATTTTGCTCAAAATATTGGAGGAGTTAGTGGATTAACTACAATTGCTGGAATTAAAACTTTAGATACAAGTATTGTTGGAGCAATTGCAATATCAGGGTTCACTATATACATACACAATAAGTTCTTTGACACAAAACTTCCTGACTTTTTAGGAATATTTCAAGGAAGTGCACTTGTTGGAATGATTGCTTTTTTAACTATGATTCCAGCTGCGTATGTAACATGCTTAGTATGGCCTAAAATACAGATGGGTATCTCATCTTTACAAACACTAATGATTTCTTCTGGAACTTTTGGAGTTTGGTTATATACTCTACTTGAAAGAATTCTTATTCCCACTGGTCTTCATCACTTTATCTATGGTCCATTTATTTTTGGTCCTGCAGTTGTAGATAGTGGAATTCAAGTTTTCTGGGCTCAAAATCTCTCTAATTTTGCCAACTCCACTTTACCTTTAAAAGATCTTTTCCCACAAGGTGGATTTGCACTACATGGTAATAGTAAAATATTTGGAGCAATTGGTATAGCATTAGCTATATATAAAACTGCCAGACCTGAAAAGAAAAAAATTGTTTCTGGACTTTTAATTCCAGCTGCTCTTACAGCAATTTTAGTTGGAATTACTGAACCTTTAGAATTTACGTTTCTATTTATTGCACCATTTTTATTTGTAGTACATGCATTTTTAGCCGCTTCTATGTCTGCTGTTATGTATGCCTTTGGTGTTGTTGGAAATATGGGATCAGGGCTAATAGAGATAGCTGCAATTAACTGGATACCTCTTTTTAAAAATCACACTGGTGTTATGCTTGCTCAAATTGGTGTTGGAACGGCTTTTATTCCTGTTTACTACTTTATATTTAAATATTGCATTGAGAAATTCAAACTGAAAACTCCAGGTAGAGAGTATGAAGATGAAGAGGTTAAGCTCTATACTAAAGAGGATTTTAAAAATAAAAAGAATACTAGAAATGGAAATATTGTAGTTGAAAACGCTTATTTTGACCAAGCTTACGCTTTCTTACAGGCTCTTGGTGGTACTCAAAATATTGAAACTATTAATAACTGTGCCACTCGACTTAGAATCACTGTTTTTGACGAAACTCTTGTTAAAAGTAACTCTACATTTAAAGGAACTGGTGCACACGGAGTTGTGAGAAAAGGAAATACTTTTCAAATTATAGTTGGATTATCAGTGCCACAAGTTAGAGATTGCTTTGAAGATTTAATGAATAAAGATTTAAAAAACATAGATTCTGAAAAAAATTTAATTAACGCCTAGGAGGATTTATTATGAAAAAGTTTTCAATTTTAATTGCTGGTGGAGGAAGTACATTTACTCCTGGAATCATTTTAATGCTATTGGACAATCTTGAAAAATTCCCTATTAGACAGATTAAAATGTATGATAACGACGCTGAAAGACAAGCTAAAATAGGTGACGCATGTGCTATTCTTTTAAGAGAAAGAGCTCCAGAAATAGAGTTTAGCTACAGTACAAAACCTGAAGAGGTTTTTACTGATATTGATTTTATTATGGCTCATATTAGAGTTGGAAAATACCCAATGAGGGAGTTAGATGAAAAAATACCATTAAAGCATGGAGTAGTTGGACAAGAAACTTGTGGTCCTGGTGGAGTTGCCTATGGTATGAGATCAATTGGAGGAGTTAGTGAACTGATTGATTATATGGAAAAATACTCTCCTAATGCTTGGATGTTAAACTATTCTAACCCCGCTGCTATTGTTGCTGAAGCCACTAGAAGACTAAAACCAAACTCTAAAGTTTTAAATATTTGTGATATGCCCATTGGAATTGAAGTTAGAATGGCTGAAATTTTAGGTTTAAATTCTAGAAAAGATATGGATATTATGTATTATGGATTAAATCACTTTGGATGGTGGAAATCTATAAAAGATAAAGCTGGAAATGATTTAATGCCAATTTTAAAAGAACACATAGCTAAATATGGATATGTGGAGCAAAAAGGCGACAATCAACATACAGACGCCAGTTGGTGTGATACATTTGCTAAAGCAAAAGATGTATTTGCAGTGGACCCTACAACTCTACCTAACACTTACTTAAAATACTATCTATTCCCAGACTATGTTGTTGAGCACTCAAACAAAGAGTACACAAGAGCTAATGAGGTTATGGATGGAAGAGAAAAATTTGTATTTGGTGAATGTGATAAAATTGTAAAAAACAATACTTCTAACAATACGCAATTACACATAGATGAACACGCTTCTTATATAGTTGACCTTGCTAGAGCCATTGCTTTTAATACAAAAGAAAAAATGCTTTTAATCGTTGAAAATAATGGTGCTATCGTTAACTTTGATTCTACTGCTATGATTGAAATTCCTTGTATTGTCGGAAACTCTGGTCCTGAACCACTAGTTATCGGTGCAATTCCTCAGTTCCAAAAGGGACTTATGGAACAGCAAGTTTCTGTTGAAAAGCTAACTGTAGAAGCTTGGATAGAGGGGTCTTATCAAAAGTTATGGCAAGCACTTACTATGTCTAAAACAGTTCCTAGTGCCTCTGTTGCAAAGGCCATTTTAGACGATTTAATTGAGGCTAACAAAGGATACTGGCCTATATTAAAATAATAATTTAATTTTAAATAATATAAAACCGACAGGAATTTCTGTCGGTTTTTTTTGAAATTTATCCTAAAACTCGTCCCATCCCTCCACAGACGAACTCATATTGTAACTAGTAACTGTTCCTTCAAAGAAGTTGGCTTTTACATTTCCTTCTCCCTCTGTATCAGCAAACTTTTCCAAATGTCTATAAGGATTTTTCTCATATCCTTCGTAGATTGAACTTAATCCTATAGCTTTCAATCTTTCATTAGCCAACCACTTTGTATATCTTTCTGTCGTTTCCTCAGTTATACCTAGTATTCCATTTCCTATTATATGGTTTGTCCAACTAATCTCTTGCTCTACAGCTTTTTTAAACATATCATAAATAAGTTCATCATTAAAGAAATCTTTATTTTCATTTTTAATCTCCCTTATCAACTGTTGAAATATAACTACGTGTGACAGTTCATCCCTATTGATAAGCCTTATTATATCAGAAGTTCCCATCATTCTATTTCTACTTGCTAAAAGATAAAAGAAATTAAATCCATTGTAAAAGTATATAGCCTCTAAAAGATAGTCCGCTATTATAACTTTTGCAAAATTTTCATCACTTGAATCTTCTAAGAAACTTTGATATATTTTTGCTATATAACTATTTCTTTCAAATAGAATTTTATCCTCTCTCCATTTATCATATATTGAATTTCTAATCTCCTTCGGTAAAATAGATTCAATTATATACTGATATGACTGAGAGTGAATAGCTTCTTGGAAAGTCTGTATCGATAGAATCAAATTTATCTCTGGAGCTGTTATATAGTCTGAAACATTGGGAATATTATTTGTTTGGATACTATCCAAAAATATTAGAAACGAAAGTATCCCATCATAAGCCTCTTTCTCTTCATCCGTTAAATTTTTATAATCATTTTTATCTTGAGTTAAATCTATTTTTTCTGGAATCCAAAAGTTTCCCATCATTGTTCTATAAAGATGATTCGCCCATTGATATTTAACATTGTTTAAATTAAATATATTTGTACTATTTCCCTTTATCACTTTTCTTTCTGATAAAGAATCATCTCCTAGAGGATTAAATAGTTTTTTTCTATCCACTACAGCTTTCACACTCCTCTTTTTCATTTATTATATTTGTATTTCTTTGAATTGTTCTTATATAATAAACCGATTTACATCCCTCTTTCCATGCTGTCATGAAAGTATCATATATATCCTTAGCTTTAATATCTTTATTTAAATCAAAAATAAGCTCCATAGAAACTCCTTGTGTTATCCATTTTCCTATTCTACTCATTATTTTCACATATGTTTGAGGGTTTACATTTTTAAACTCTGGATAGAACCAAGCTCTATCTTTAAGATGTTTAACAACTCTTGGAACAGCTCCCTTTTGATTCTTCTCTATATAGAATCTAGAAAACGTAGGATTTACAGATGCTGTCGATCCCATAAGTAAAGATGTTGATGTATTCGGTGCAACTGCTGTTAATTCACCATTTCTTAATCCATACATCTTAACTAAATTAAATACCTCTTCCCACTTTTTTCCAAATTTTGAATTTTCAAGATACCACTCTTTATTTTTTTGAAAGAATATTCCCTGATCCCATAGTGATCCTTTAAACATTGGATACGTTCCTCTCTCTTTTGCTAAAAGAGCCGAAGATTTTATACTATACATAGCTATCTCCTGGAATAGCTCATCTATCTCTTCCAATGATTCATCATATATCATAAACTCTCTTGCTAAATAATCTGCAAGTCCCATAGCTCCAACACCAATTGTTCTATAAGCTAAATTGTGTTTATCTGATTCTTTTATAGGAGTTCTTGTTAAATCAATTGTATTATCAAGAATTCTGACAGATATATCCACAATATTCTCTAACTCATCTCTTTCTAATTCTGCTAAGTTTATAGAAACTAAGTTGCAAGTATGAACTTCACCTAATTTTGTAGTTCTAACTCCATTTTCTCCAGTAGTTTCCTCTTTAAAGTTTGTACTTGGTGAGAAGTTAGAAAAACTTTCCATACATAGATTTCCATTACCTATCATTCCCACATGACAATTATGATTCATTATATTTGCTCTATCTTTAAAGAATATATATGGCATTCCTGTTTCTATTTGAACTTTCATAATCTCTTTAAACAACTCTCTAGCTTTTATAACCTTTTTTAATTGTAGATTTTCGTCCTTTTCTATACTAAAGTATAGCTCTTCAAATCTTTTTCCATATAGTTCACACAGTTCAATACCGTATTTTTTTCTAATTTCATACGGATCAACTAAAGTCCATGACAAATCTTCTTCCACTCTTTTCATAAAAATATCTGAAAGTACAACTTGAGGATAGATATCATACGCTTTTCCTCTTTGGTCCCCATTTTCTGTTTGAAGCTCTAAAAATGTTTCAATATCTAAATGCCATGAATCTAAAGCTACAGTTACTGCTCCAGCTCTTCTTCCTTGTTGATTTACAGCTACTGCTGTATCATTTACAATTTTTACCCAAGGAACAACTCCACCACTGGCATTATAGTACCCATTTACCATAGAGTTTTTCGCCCTTATTCTAGATATATTTAATCCTACTCCTCCACCATTTTTACTAATCTTTGCAACTGTGTCCACATTGTAAAAAATAGATTCTATATTATCATCCATAGCTGTAATAAAACATGATGATAGATTTCCATTCGGCACTCTTAGATTAGCCAAAATTGGAGTAGCTAAAGATATTTTTTTAAGTGATAACGCTTCATAAAATCTTTTTGCTACAAAAACTTTATCTTTTTCATTTACAGCTAAAAGCATGGCTATACACATAAATACCTCTTGAGGTAGCTCATAAATCTTTCCATCATACTTTAACAAATACCTATTTACAAACATATTTGCTCCAGCGTAGTCATACATCATATCTCTAGAGGTATCCATAGCTTTTTCTAATTCCTCAATCTCTTCTTGAGTATAATCTAAAAGTCTCTTGTCATAAATTCCAATTTTTACTAAAGTTTTTATACTTTTATAAAACTC
The DNA here is from genome assembly GCF_977044495.1 of Cetobacterium sp. NCBI lineage: Bacteria > Fusobacteriati > Fusobacteriota > Fusobacteriia > Fusobacteriales > Fusobacteriaceae > Cetobacterium > Cetobacterium sp. Next base: position 30,443 of record NZ_CDRRQU010000025.1, read on the forward strand.
TCCATACGAAAAACCTCTTTTGTGAAAAACCTCTCTCTCTGTTTCCATCATCAGTAGCCTTCCAGCAACATATGTCCAATCACTTTCATCAAAACTTGTCATAGAAACAGCTTGATTTATCAGAGATTCTTGAATTTTTTTCGTTGTTATGTTCTCTGCATATATTGATTCTATATGGCTTTCTAACTCAACCATATTAACTTCTAAGTTTGCACAAGCTCTAACAAGCTTCTCCCTTATTTTTGTTATATCTAAATTTTCTCTTATTCCAGCTCTATTTATAACTTGTCTCATTTATAAAACCTCTAAGAAGCTTTCCATGGAATAGTATTTTCCGCCCTTTTCAACAACAGGTGCACTCATAATTCTAGCCTTACTTGCCACAATCATAAGTTGTTTTAAATCTTTAGTATACTCGTATTCAAGACCTTTATCATCTAAAATTTTCTTTAAAGTCTCGCATTTGCTACAGTTCTCTTTTCCAAATACTCTTATCATTTCACGCCTCCTGAACACAACATCTTGTGTAACTATACTTTGACATCACTATATCTAGTATTATTACATAATTTCTATAAATTTTCAATATCTTTTATATGGAAATAGTATAGTTTTTATTTTAAAATTTTTATTAAATAGTTCCATAAAAAATATACTACAATTCCAGGAAGTAATAGAACTATAACTGCTAATATTCCACTCATCATCTCTGGAATCCCTAATCCAAAACTGAAACTAAATATTATGTCATTTATTAATTCCATTACATTATATCCCTCTCCTGACACTTTCAAAAGACATAAAATTGACAATAAATTTACCAATATTGATACAAAAATTCTCATAATTCACCTCTTTACTATTACTAACTAAATTTGATAAAACCATTCATACATACTATCTTCAAAGGTCTCTGACCTATTATATCATCTCTTACTATTTTTTTTAATCATTCACATAGATTAATAATTTTAATATATTACTATTTTGACATAATTTGGTAACAAATATCTTTTAAAATAATAACATATTAAAAAAGTATAATTTGGAGGAAAAAATGAAAAAAATTTTAATAGAAGTTGTTATTTTTGGAGCTTTAACAACTTCACATAATCAAATACTTGCAAATATGAATCATTCTTCTGGACATAATCACAATACAACCTTTAATCAAGCAACTTTTGTTAAAGAATTTCAAAAATCTCTGCTTCTACCGCCGATTCTAAATGGAAAAGTTCAAAATGGAGTGAGAACTTTTGACCTAAGTGTAACAAAGGGAAAATGGGAGTTTATTGATGGAAAATTTACTGAAACCTATGGATATAACGGTCCTATTTTAGGTCCAATACTCTCTTTAAAAAAAGGTGAAAAAACAAAAATAAACATTACAAATAATTTGGCTGAAGAAACGACTGTACATTGGCACGGAGGAATTCTTTCCCAGAATGTAGATGGAGTTCACAATGCTAATATTCAGCCAAACACAAAAAAGAGTGTTGAATTTATTTTAAATCAACCAGCAGCTACCCTGTGGTTCCACCCCCATCCTATGCACAAAACGGCTTCCCAAGTGTATAAGGGACTAGCTGGTCTTATATATTTAGAAGATGAACAATCCCAAAATTTAAATATACCTAAAACTTATGGAGTCGACGATTTTCCAATTATCATACAAGATAAAAAACTTACTAAAGATGGAGAACTTACCTACTCAACTACACATATGGAAAAAATCCATGGAAAGAGTGGTGGTCACTTAATGATAAATGGGGTAATTTCTCCCTATATTGATATTCCAAATGGTTTGATTAGATTGCGAATTGTGAATGGAAGTAATGCCACTAATTATGATATCGACTTAAATGGTAAAGATTTTTATCAAATCGGTAGTGATGGAGGATTGCTAAGTAATCCTGTCACTATGAAAAATTTATCTCTAGCTCCCGGTGAGAGAGGAGAGATTTTAATTGACTCAAATATATTAAATAAAAAATCATATCTTTATATTAACCAAAAGAAAGCTTTAGAACTTAGAAAAAATGAGAAATTTGGATTGACGTCAATCCCTAAAGCTTTAGTAGAGATTCCAAAAATTTCTAAAAACTTAGAAAATTTAAAAACAAGAGTTTTTACCTTAAAGACAACCTCAAAAGGTAACACAATAAATAATATTCCCTATAATATGGAAAAACTTAATTTTGAAGTACAAAAAGGTACTCAAGAGATTTGGGAAATCAAAAATGGCTCAAAAATGATGGATATGCCTCACCCTTTCCATGTTCATGGAGCACAATTTAGAGTGATTGAAAGAAATGGAAAAACTCCCCCTCTAAACGAACAGGGGTGGAAAGACACTGTAAACTTAAATGCTGGTGACACTGTAAAAATATTAATATCCTATACAACCGACGGAATAACTGTTTACCATTGTCATATCCTAGAACATGAAGAAGGTGGGATGATGGGACAATTTCAAATTAACAATTAAATATTTTTATAAATTTAAAACTTTTCCAGTAAATCTGCAGTCTAAATATTATAAAAAGTGTTAAAAGTAAAATAATTAATCCCCCCCAATGAGAACCTCTTCCCCAGAGGTTCTCATTGTTTTTTGCTCAGTATAAAATTAATTGTTGCCTCCACATATTTAAGCTCTTCTGAGTTTAAATGGTTCAACTTTTCAATCAACATATTGTCATACTTTTTTGTTTTAGAATTCTGCTCTATCCTTATTTCTCTTAAAGCTCCTCCCACTATTAATATAAACCACATAAAAAAAATAATTAATCCAAAATAATTAATAATATTATTAAATGGCATAAAATCAAATTTTTCATCAAATCCAATTTTTTTTTCGTATACTTTAATTTGGTTTAAAAAATGTTTATTAGCATCAGTAAACAATTTCATCATAATTAATGAAATCAAGGCCGTAAAACCTACTCCTAAAACATCAAATATCTTTATGATATTAAGTTTATAAATTGTTCCAGATATACATATTGTCACAATAAAACCTATTTGTGTGTACGTATAATTATTTCTTAAATCTACTAATTTTTCATAATATTTTTCTTTTGAATTTCCATCTAAAAATTCACATTCCTTTTCTATATTAAAAAGATTGTGCTTAAATTTAGAAGTTTTTTTTAAAAATAAAATAAAAGCAATTATTATAGTTAATATAAAAACTATAGCGTCTGCGCTCTGCCCATAAATTACACTAAATATAATAGCTGTAATAGTTAGTATTAATATTATTATACACGACCAATTAAACTTTTCTTTAAATTTTTTTAATACTTCCCCAAATAAATTCATATCCATCTTTACCTCCTATAACATTGTGTCTCTTAATTGTATATCATAAAAAAAATCTGTAAATAAAAAACAGATCGAGATTTTTTATAAAATCCCGACCCTAGATACTATTATCTAATTTTATTTCCTCTAGTCTAGATACTGCTTTACATCTTCAATGCCATTTAAAACTCTTATTCCACCATCATACAATGACTGCATTTCAAATTCACCAGGTATACGTATTACTTTAGCTATAAATTGAACTCGTTTTTCAATGGCATCACATATATAATCTGAATACGCCATGCCACCAGTTAAAACTATCGCATCTACAACACCTTCTGCAGCTGCAGCTAAACCTCCTATTTCCTTAGCTATCTGATAACACATTGCATCTATAATTTTTTTTGCTTCCACATCTCCATTTAAAACTCTTTCCATAACAGCTTTTACATTATTAGTATTTAAGTAAGCAGATATACCGCCATTTCCTTTTAATCTTCTCAACAAGAATTCTTTTGAATATTCACCTGTATAATAAAGTTTAAAAAAATCCCCAATTGGTAAAGTCCCTGCACGTTCTGGAGTAAATGGACCATCTCCATCTAAAGCATTATTTACATCTACAACCTCTCCATTTTTATGAAGCCCAACTGAAATCCCTCCCCCCATATGGACAGCTATAAATGTTTTTTTATCATAAGAGATTCCTTTATCTCTACAATAATTTTTTAACACACCCTTCTGATTTAACGCATGAAATACCGACCTACGAACTAATTCTGGTATACCTGATATCTTGGCTAATTCACTCATTTCGTCTACTACTACTGGGTCTACTATATACGAAGGTACTTTAAATTCATCTGCTATTTTTTTGGCTAAAACTCCTCCTAAATTCGAAGCGTGTTTCCCATAAATTTCACTGCGTAAATCTTCTATCATTTTCTCATTTACTGCATATGTTCCACTTTTTAGTGGCTTTAAAAGTCCCCCTCTTCCTACAACTGCCTCTAAATTACCCCACTCTATCGGCAATTCTCTTATTAAAGAGTATCTATAATTTAATTCATCCTCATAATCTAAATTTTTCAAAAATTCACTTTCATGGTGAAGTTCTTTTTTTAAAACTTGAACTCCATCTTGAAAATAGCTTATTTTTGTTGATGTTGATCCAGGATTGATAACCAAAATATTGAATTCTCTCATACCCTTCTCCTTTTTATTTCTAGTAATTATTTTTCACATACTCTCTTCCAATCTGAAGAGCTTTTTCATTTATGGATAAAAGATCCGCTTTTTTCTCACCAAAAATTTTTAAAAACCCATGCAGTATGCTTTCATTTTTTAAACTCTTCGATATCTCCAAGTACGCTCCAAGCATAACCATATTAGCTACTTTCAAATTTGAACACTCGTCTTGCGCCAATTCATTCGCTGGTATTCTATAAACTTTTATGTCCTCTCTATCACTTTTTTCTTTTACAAGAGATGAGTTTACCAAAAGAGTTCCATTCTTTACAAGTGAATCTTGGAATTTTTTAAGAGAGGGTAGATTCATTGCTATAAGAACTGTGGCATTGTTTGTTATAACAGGGGATCCTATCGATTCCTCCGAAATAATAACCGAACAGTTAGCTGTCCCTCCTCTCATCTCAGGTCCATACGATGGTAGCCATGAAACTTCTTTACCCTCCAGCATACCTGAATATGCGAGGATTTGTCCCATTGACATAACTCCTTGTCCCCCAAACCCAGAACATATTATGAAATTATCCATTTTTTTCCACCTCACTCTTGTCTTTGAAAACTCCTAAAGGAAATACACTCATCACACTCTCCTTTAACCATTTCAATGAATCTACTGGTGTTTTTCCCCAATTTGTTGGACATGTGGATAATACTTCAATCATGCAAAATCCCTTTCCCGCCAACTGTAATTCAAAAGCCTTTTTTATAGCTTTTTTCGTCTTTCTTATACTAGCAGGATCGTGAGTCGAACATCTTTCTATATAGTAACTTCCTTGCAAAGTTGCCAACATTTCAGACATATGAACTGGATATCCTTGAATATTCTCTTTTCTTCCATCTTGTGATGTTGTTGTTTTTTGATTTATTAAAGTTGTAGGAGCCATCTGCCCTCCAGTCATTCCATATGTTGTGTTATTTATAAATATAGTTACAAATTTTTCACCTCTTGCCGCCGCATGTACTATTTCAGCAGCTCCAATAGAAGCTAAATCTCCATCCCCTTGATATGTGAATACAACTTTATCAGGTAATACTCTTTTTATTCCTGTGGCCACCGCTGGTGCTCTTCCATGGGATGCTTCATGCATATCTGAATTAAAGTACTTATAAGCCAAAACAGCACAACCTACTGGAGCTACTCCTACTGTATCTCCAATCACTCCTAGCTCCTCCAAAGTTTCAGCTACTAACTTATGAATAATCCCATGTGTGCACCCAGGACAATAATGAGTCGGTACATCTGTCAATCCTGCACTTCTCTTATAGATATTCTCCATACTTACCTCCCCACTATTTCTTTCACTTTTTTTATGATATCCTCTGGAGCTGGTATCATACCACCCGTTCTACCATAGAAATGAACTGGCCTTCGTCCCTCATTTCCAAGCCGAACATCCTCTATCATCTGCCCCATACTCATCTCTACAACAAGAATATTTTTTACACCCGGATTTAGATTTTTTATATCGTCATATGGAAATGGCCAAACAGTTATAGGTCTTATTAGTCCCGCCTTGATTCCCTCTTTTTCTAAGCTTTTAATGACATTTTTAGCTATACGTGCTGTTGTTCCGTATGCTACTAAAACTATTTCAGCCTCATCCAAGCCAACAGTTTCTGACATTACCTCTTTCTCTTTTATTTCATCATATTTTTTAAATAATTTTTCGCAATGTAATTCTAATTCTTCTGGCTTTAGATAAAGTGAATTTATAATATTTGGAGAACGTTCATTTTTTGTTGTCGTTGTCGCCCAACTCTTATCAAACTCTTTTCTCTGTAAATTCTCATTTATTTCCACTGGCTCCATAACCTGCCCTATCATACCATCAACTAAAAGCATGACAGGAGTTCTATATTGATCTGCCACATCAAATCCCTTACCTATTAAATCTACTGCCTCCTGGACAGTAGCTGGAGCATAAACTGGCATATAATAATCCCCATTTCCACCGCCTCGAGTGGCTTGGAAATAGTCAGCTTGCGAGGGTTGTATTCCTCCAAGACCAGGTCCCCCTCTCGTAACATTTATAATGATACAAGGTAATTCGGCCCCAGCTATGT